>CANJWU010000011.1 GCA_947478655.1 Sphingobacteriales bacterium
ACTACATTAGATAAGCTTGCTTTTTGTGATAACATGATTCCAAAAACCATGACCACTAATATTCCGCCAACATAAATCATTAAATGAGCAATAGCGATAAAATCGGATTGCGCAAAAACCAACAAACCAGAGATCGCAAAAAAACAAGCAAACATGGCAAATACCGAACGTATAATTTGCTTAGTACTTACGGCATACAAGGCAGCTGCAATGGCAAAAAAAGCAAAAATATAGAATACGAAGTTGATCATATTTGCCCATCCTCCTTATTCAATTCAGATTTTGCTAAGGCTGCAGCTTTCGCTTCTTTTTTAGCATGCTCTGCTGCTGCCGCTAATGCGCGTTTTTGTGCAGCTTCCGCTTCCGGCATTTCCGCAAAAACATAATTTAATTCTTGAGGGTCAGTAAAACTTCTATCGTATTCGTTGGTCATGACCAAACATTCTGTGGGACATACAACTGTGCATAATCCACAAAACATACACTTACCCATATCGATGCTAAACTTGGCTGCATGTAAGCGCTTCGTAGTGCCATCAGATGTTTTACCGATATCTTCTGTTGCTTTAATAGCTTCTATATCGATACAATCTACTGGGCAAATTTTTGCACATAAATCACATACAATACAATCGTCCATTTCTATAGCCAATTGATAGCGCCCTACTTCGGGTACGGGAATTTGATCGGCAGGATACCGGAGCGTGGAACTTCCCGTTCTTTGACTAAAATAATCTTCCGATTGTATTCCTTTGTCGACACGGTTTTTAGGCTTGAGAAAATGTTTTAGCGTAATGGCTAATCCTTTAAACAAACCTTTCATTAATAGATATGTATTTTTTTTCTTCCTCAATTGAGTATAAATAATTTCCAAATTCCTGAAAATAAAACAAGCACAAATGAAAGGGGTATCAAAACTTTCCAACACAATGTCATGAGCTGATCCATTCGATAACGCGGAAAAGTCCAACGAATCCAAACCTGCAAAAGCACTAAACAAAGGGCTTTGAGTAATATCCAAACAATGCCCCAATAAGTTCCGGTTGTATAATCTGCTAAAGCAAACGAATCTAAATTTGGTAATGGTGTATTCCATCCACCAAAAAATAATACAGCTGCAATCATCGACACCAAAAACATCATTGCATATTCTGCTAAAAATAATGCGCCAAATTTAAAGCCGGTATATTCCACATGAAAACCTGCTACCAATTCCGACTCGGCTTCGGGTATATCGAAGGGCGTTCGATTACACTCTGCCAAGGATGCAATAAAATAAATAATAAATGCAATGAATAAATGCGGTGCTTGAAAAATAGTCCAAGCAAAAAAGCCACCAATTTTACTTACTTCCCAAAAACCAAAAAAGTAGATCTTTTGTTTGCTCAAAATTCCTTGTTGCAGACAAATCTCTTGCAAATTTAAAGTTTGAAAGAGCATGATTACCGCAAGTATGGCCAATGCAGCAGGAATTTCGTAAGAGATAATTTGAGCGATAGATCTGATAGATCCTAATAATGCATATTTATTATTGGAAGCCCAACCCGCCATTAATATGCCCAGTACTTCGATCGAAACAATTGCTAATAAAAAAAATATTCCAATATTGATGGAAGAGCTGATATAAGTTGGCGAAAATGGGATGGTCGCAAAACCCATAAAGACCGCTGTAAATACAAGTATGGGCGCTGCAAGAAATAATTTTTTATCGGCTGATGTTGGCGTGATATCTTCCTTTTGCAACATTTTAAATATGTCGGCAAATGTTTGCAATAAACCGTATTTACCTGTAACCACTGGCCCTACCCTATCTTGAATCCAAGCAGAAACCTTGCGTTCGGCCCAAACAGCCATTAAAGCATAAACTGCAATAAAGCCTAATAAAACGATAGAAATAAAATAGAAAGCCATATTTTTTACATTCTATCAAATGTAGGAATTTTGTACATAAAAAAAGCCCCTTATCGGAATAAGGGGCTTTAAAAATGGTGATTTTAATTATTTTTTAGGCATCATTGGCTTTACTGCTGGCGCTGGCATTACAGGCGCTGCAACTGGCATAGCTGCTAATTTTTTCTTAACAATATCCATCACATTATCTGATGGCTGTGCATAAACAACTGCTCCTGCACTGGTATCAAAAATATATGCATAAGTGTTTTCTTTGGCTACTTCTACAATTGCAGCTTCTGCTCTTTTTAAAATTGGAGAATATAACTCTTCTTTCTTTTTTGCAGCAGACTCTTGCGCAGTTTGTTGAAACTCTTGTATTCTTGCTTCTAGGTCTGTGATTTCTTTTACTTTGGCTTCTTTAATTGGATCGGCCATCGCAGCTTGTTGTCCTTGGTAAGCTTGAACTTTTGTTTGATATTCTGTTGTCATTGTTTTCAATTGCGCCTCTAAAGATGCATTGAAATCTTGCAAAGTTTTATCTGCCACTTTAATTTCTGGCATAGATGCTAATAATTCTGCAGAATTGATGTGCCCAAACTTAGTCGATTGTGCAATGGATGGCAAAGTACCTAAGAGGCAAATTGCGCTAACTAATGTGATTTTAACAAATGGATTCATATAGATTTTTTATAATGATGCAATATACAATTTATTTTTTCTTAGGATCAATAGTCTTGCCCTTTTCTGATGGTTTTTCATTAGGTTTTGAGCCAGATTGGTCGCCTGGCTTATAGCCTAGGGCAATAATGATATCATTGCTTTTATCTAATTTACCGCTAGTATATAACATAGTTGCATCTCCTGCTTTATCGAAAATTGCTCCATAAGTAAATTGTTCTGCGTATTTATTCACCGCTTCAAAAACTTTATCTTGAATTGGTTTAATGAGTTCTTCTCTTTGCTTTGACAATTCGCCTTGAAAACCAAATTTTGCTTTCTGAAATTCTTTGACTTGTTTTTCTTTGTCTACAATTTCATCCTCTCTTTTTTTACGCAAATCATCGGCTAATAAAACCTGTTCGGCTTGATAAGATTTATACAACTTTTCGATTTCTACGTATTTGGCATCTACTTCTTTTTGCCATTGTGCAGATAGATCATCTAATTGCAGCTGTGCTGCTTTGTATTCTGGAATATGTTTTAAGATATAATCTGTATCTACAAAACAAAATTTTGTTTGTGCATTTGCAAATGCCGCTGTCAACAAAAAGAAAATAATTAATACATTTTTTTTCATGATATTTTATGTTTAAAACTGTTGTCCAATTGAAAAGTGAAATTGCCCGCCATTCGCTCCAGGATTACCTGGAATATCATCAAATCCAAAACCATAATCTAATCCTAGCAAGCCAAAGATTGGAAGAAATATTCTAACCCCCGCCCCTACAGAACGCTTGAAATTAAAGGGACTGAAGGATTTAAATGCAGCATAAGTATTACCCCCTTCTGCAAAAACTAAACCATATATGGTGGCAGATTGGTTCATTGTAATCGGATGCCTTAATTCGATGGTAAACTTATTAAAAATAGGTGCACCCACCGCACCATAATTTGCAAAAGGCACAATGGAATTATTTTGATAACCTCTTAATCCAATTACTTCGGAACCGGCTAAATAATCATAACCTGTTAAACCATCACCACCTAATTTAAATCTTTCGAAAGGTGATACGCCAATTTGTTTGTTATAATAACCTAAGAAACCAAATTGCGCTTTGGTATTCAATACTAAATCACCTACTAGTTTAGTAAACATAGATGCATCAAATTTCCATTTATGATACTCAATGTATTTATACTTTTCTGTTGGACTTGCGTCTGAATAATTTTTTCCGGAGAATAAAGAAAATGGTGGCGTAAACTGTAGCGATAAAGAAATATTAGAACCAGACCTAGGATAAATTGGTTGATCTACCGAGTTTCTAGAAATCACATTTGTAAAACTTATACTTTTGGCAATACCACTTTTAAATACAAAACCTCCGTAATTGGTTAAATCGTATTGTTGATAGGCCACCGAATTGTTTATCAAGAAAAAGTCGTCAGGCCATTTTAATCGCCTACCTAAACTCACGCTCACGCCATTGATTATAATAGATGTACGCTTCGGATCAGATTTGCTCAAGCCATTTGACTGGGTGGTTCTAAAAATACTTGCGGTAAAGTAATTGGGTTTTTTACCACCCAACCATGGTTCCGAAAATGATAAACTATAAGATTGATAAAACAAACCGTTCGTTTGTCCACGAACTGTTAATTTTTGACCATCTCCCGTTGGAATCGGATCAAATTTACCTTTGGCCATATTTCTCAAGGAAATATTATTTAATGACAAACCTAAAGTACCCACTGCTCTTCCACCACCAAATCCACCCGATAATTCAATTTGATCGGAAGGTCTTTCTACTACTGTATAAAGTATATCTACCGTGCCTTTGGCAGCGTCTGGCTTTGGTTCAATTCCAATTTTTTCTGGATCGAAATAACCTAGTTGAGATAAATCTCTTTGCGAACGAATAATGTCTTGACGAGAAAATTTTTGGCCGGGCTTTGTTCTAATTTCACGATAAACCACTTTATCGTTGGTTTTATCATTCCCTTTTACAATCACTTTGTCGATGGTGGCTTGTGGGCCTTCTCTTAATACCAACTCCATATCAATGGTGTCATTGTAAACCAATTTTTCTACTTGCTCTACATTAAAGAAAAGATAGCCATCATCTAAATATAACGAAGCCACATCACGCCCGCTTTGATTCATTTCTAGCCTAGTCTGTAAAACTTTTTTATTGTATATATCTCCTTTTTTAATTGCTAAAATTGCTTTTAACATTTCGGTGCTATATTTTGTATTACCAATAAAATTTATATCTCCAAAATAATACTTAGGTCCTTCGTGAATAGTAAGGGCTATATTAATTGTTTTATCATCGTGTTTATAAACAGAATCGAAAGTGATCGCTGCATCTCTATAGCCTAATTCATTGTATTTTTCTATCAGCAATGCTTTATCTTCTTCAAAAGTTTTTTCTTGAAATTTAGAAGAACTTAAAATATTCCAACTCGATTTCTCTTTGGTTTCTTTCAATGCCTTTTTTACTTTCTTTAAAGAAAGACTGGCATTTCCTGTAATATTTATTTGATTAATTTTTACTCTTTGATTTTTATCAATTATGATTTTTAATAAAACGGAGTTAGATAAAATACTATCTGGTAACTCTTTGATCGTTACGGTTGCATTTAAAAATCCTTTCTCGTAAAAATACTTTTTGATATTATTTTTGGTATTATTAATTAAATTATCGTTGACTACTTTTCCAGAAATTAATTTAATTTTTTCTCTGATTTCGTCTGCTTCCGATTTTTTAATTCCACTAAAAGAAAAACGAGATAATCTTGCACGCTCTTTTAAAACAATGTCAAAAAAGATTAAATTACCTTCTACCCTCGAAACATTTATTTGTACATCGTCGAACAAACCTTGTTTCCAAAGTTTATGAATAGCCCCAGACATTTTATCGCCAGGCACTTGAATTTTATCGCCAACTGCAATACCTGTTAGCTTTATTAATGCCGAATTATCTAAGAATTTTACGCCACTAACGGTAATCCCTCCTATTTCAAAATCTTTCGGTTTCGAATAATCTAATTCAAAATTTTCTATTTGGCCTGCAATTCTTATCTGTGCAAATGATGCGCTCATTGCAGTTAATCCCAAATAAATTAATAATAGTATTTTTTTCATCATAATCATTAAACCGAAACCTGCTCACTAGTCATTCCAAATCTTCTTTCTCTATTTTGAAAATCTACTATTGCATCGTATAAATCTGTACTCCTAAAATCTGGCCAAAGTTTGTCTGTAAAATACAGTTCGGCATAAGCAATTTGCCACAATAAGAAATTACTGATGCGATACTCTCCGCTTGTACGAATAAGTAATTCCGGATCTGGAAAACCTTTAGTTGTTAAATTTTCCGCAATTACCTTTTCGTTAATGTCTTCTATAGCCAATAAATTATCTTTTACTTTAGTTGCAATCAATTTTGTTGCATTGGTTATTTCCCAACGGGCACTATAACTCAAGGCTAAGTGTAAAGTCATTCTGCTATTGCCCTTCGTTTTTTCCATTGCAACTTGTAATTCATCGTAACAACTTTTAGGCAATTGCGATAAATCTCCGATGGCATTTAAACGAATATTATTTTCCATGAGTGTTTTGGTTTCTTTACTAATAGTGGCTACTAATAATTCCATTAATGCACTCACTTCAAATTTAGGCCTATTCCAATTTTCGGTAGAAAAGGCATATAATGTGAGGTGTTGAATCCCCAATTCTGCCGCCGCTTCAACGGTATCTCTTACCGCTTTTACTCCATTTTGATGACCAAAAACCCGAAGCTTTCCCTTTTCTTTAGCCCACCTACCATTACCGTCCATAATAATGGCAATATGGCTAGGCAAAGCATTCATCTTTATTTGTTCTTTGCTACTCATTATTTATTGCTAAATGGTGGACATTTAATTGGTAAAAATGCATAAGAAATAGTTATACCAGAAAACATATAAAAATCTCTTCTGCTTTGATCCCCTCTTTGCAAATCTGCTTGTCCAATGTACACCCCCGAATTAACATCTGCCGAACGGTCTGCTAAAGCAGCAGCTATTGCTCCGTTAGTAGATGTTAACGCTGTTTTATTTACATACTTCCCACTCACATCGTCTAGGTAATCTGTTAGTGTATTTCTATACCCTAATTCAAAACCAATAATAAAATTTCTTTTAAATGAATATTTTAAACCCAATCCAAAGGGAATGGCAATAGCAGCTGTTCCATATTTTTTTGATGGATTCAAACTAGTGCCTTGGCCTTCGGTTCCCAAATCTCTTAAATTATAGGTAATTCCATTGTAACTTGTTTGTGGGTTAAAGGTAAAATAAGAAATGCCAGTAAAAGCGTATGGGGTAAAATTGTTTTTTCTTTGCCCGGGAATAAATTCAAAAAAATTAAATTCATACAAAAGGGCTAGCTCTGTTATCGCTGAAGTAAAGTTTAAATTTCTTTGTTTTTGGCTTGAATTCGAAGAATTTGCATCATTAGCTTGTATAGCGGCTTGCGTAATGGCAATTTTATAGGCACTTAAGCTCGAAAAATTATATTTCAAAAAGAAAGCGTTTGCCTGGTCTGTAAATTTAAAGGGGTTTCTCGGATTTAGGTCTCCAATATAGCCCGAAGCGCCTGTAAATGCCCCAAATTCCCACTCCTGCGCATGTAAATACTGCGGGGAATAGCAAAAAAGCAATAAAAACAAACCGATTCTTTGGAACATATTTTTTTTAGAAGCGCTAAAATAACGAAATAGATTAATTTCTGGTATCTAAACCCCACATCAATTTATTTCGAAGTGTGCCAAGGTAGTTTTCTGAATGTAACCTAATCAGATTGATTTGAAAAGCTGCTTTTCTTACTGCTAATTGAACTGTCGACTCTATGGTTTCTGTTCTGGCATCTAAGGTTGCTAAAAAATGAGCACTTCTGCCTTCTACTTCAAAGGTAATTACTTGATTATCAGAAATGATAATCGGTCTTACATTTAAATTATGTGGCGAGATAGGTGTAATAACAAAATTTTCGGAGCTTGGAAAGATAATTGGCCCCCCGCAACTTAAAGAGTATCCTGTTGAGCCTGTTGGGGTAGCAACAATTAAACCATCGGCCCAATAAGAGTTTAAAAATTCTCCATTCAAATAAGTATGAATGATGATCATGGAAGAGGTATCTTTTTTATGAATGGTTAAATCATTCAAGCCATAATTGAGTCCATTAAACAATTCAATATTTGATTCTAATTTAATAAGCGAACGTTTATCTATAGTAAAATGTCCTTTCACTAAACTATCTACGGCAGTGGCAATTTCTGTTTTTGCAATACTAGCTAAAAATCCTAAACGGCCCATGTTTATGCCAATTACCGGAATGCCTGAGTCTCTCACCAAAGTAAGGGTATCTAACATGGTACCATCTCCTCCAATACTTACTAAACAATCTACTTGATTTACTAAGTCTTGGTGTTGGGTAAATAATTTAACACTATCAGGTAATTGAATTCTTGGAATGAGGTAAGCATGAAAAGCAGCGTAGATAGTGATTTCCACTTCATGAGCAAGAAAACTATCTATTAATTGTTGAACGTGTTGAATGGCCGAATCGTTGAATTTTCTGCCGTATATTGCTATCCTCATGTTAAATATTTAAATAATTCATCAATGAATTAAATCGATCCATCGAATCTTCAAATAGTTTGTGTTGATTAAACGATTGAACTACTCGGTAATTATATCGCTCAAAAGAAAGTATGATACTAGATAATTCTGTCTTATCAATTTTTAAAGTAATTTCTATTTTAACAGAATCTGGTTTTGAGCTGATATATGAACTCAAAATATGCGCATCGTTTGATTCTACAATTTTGGCAATTTCTACTAAAGAATAATCTCTTTGGCCAACCTCTAAAACAATGATTCCGCCTGGGTTTGAAATAGATGTGATTTCTGAAAAAAAGTTTAAAAAAGCTGCAGGTGTAATTAAACCAAGGTAATTGTTTGCAGCATCTACCACCGGCACAATGGCAATTCCTAAATCCGACATGATACCCATAACTTCGTAAACATGCTGTGAACTTAAAACAGATGGATGCGAAAACGCCAATTGATAATCGGCTATTTTTTGGTTTAGTTTAACCGATGTTAAAATAGCTTCTTCCGAAATTAATCCTTGTAATTTATTTTTACTCACCACCGCTAAATGCGAAATTTTATAATCTTGCATAATTGCCAAGGCCCTTGCAGTGCTATCTGTAGGTTTTAAAATTGGAATATGGGTATTGACAATTTCGCTAGCTAACATGGCTATTATTTCAATTTATTTATATACCTGCGTTAAAAATTCACTTAATAAAACATTAAACTCCTCGGGTCTTTCCATCATGGCTGCATGCCCACATTTATCAATAAAATGTAAAGTGGAGTTAGGTAGCAATTGATTGAATTCCTCTGCAACCGCTACAGGTGTTATGTTATCTTGATTTCCCCATATAAGAGAAACTGGAATTTTTATAGCAGGTATTTCATTTCTAAGGTTATGGCGCATGGCAGATTTTGCCATCGAAAGAATCCTGATTACTTTAGAACGATTATTCACCACTTCAAAAACTTCATCTACTAATTCTTTATTTGCAAAAGCCGGATCGTAAAAAGTATAAGCAACCCTATCTTTAATATACTCGTAATTTTCTCTTTTAGGATAAGATCCGCCCATGCCTTCTTCGTATAAACCCGAACTTCCTGTTAACATCATGGAATGAACAAATGTTGGATGTTTTAAAGTATAAACTAAACCCACGTGTCCACCCAATGAATTACCTAAAATGGTAAAAGATTGTAGATTTTTAAAATTCACGAATTTATGAACATGATTTGCCAAGGCTTCTACATTGGCATTCAATAGTGGTAAATCGTAAATAGGCAATAAGGGAATTAACACTTTATAATGGGTGCTAAATTTATCAATTACATGTTGCCAATTACTCAATGCTCCAAATAATCCATGCAACAATAATAATATTGGACCTTCTCCTTCTTCAACATAAGAAAATCCATCTTCTACTTTTACGCTTAATGCCATAATTTTAATTTACTCTCAGCTAAAATAATAAGAATATACCTAAATACTATATTAATTTATTAACAGTATACAAACCTAAAAATACGTGATTAGCTAATAAAACAAGCTATTTGAGGCCATTTTGCTGCAACCAATTTCGGATAATTAACAAGCCGTTTTCGGATAGTATAGACTCTGGATGAAATTGTAAGCCCCAAATTGGTAAATCTTTATGCGCAAAAGACATGATTTCTTGTGCCGCAGTTTCTGCTGTTAAAAGTAAACATTCGGGTAAATTGGATAAAATCAAAGAATGATAGCGCATCACATGAAAGGGCAAAGGCATATTTTCATACATAGGCAATTGGGTGTTTATCAATTGGCTTGTTTTACCATGCATAATGTGTTCTGCCGTTATTAATTGTGCTCCGAAAAATTCGCCCAATGCTTGATGCCCCAAACAGACCCCTAATATTGGAACTTGCCCGTGATAATTTGCTATCAAATCCATTAACATACCGGCATCTTGTGGCTTACCCGGGCCGGGAGAAATAACAATTGCTTGGAAAGATAATTTGGAGATTTCTGCTAAAGTATATTCGTCATTTTTAACAACAATACAAGATACACCTAATTGCGCAAAATAATCGAGCAGGTTATAAGTAAACGAATCGTGGTTGTCAAATAATAAAATCAAAATAATTTAAATTTCGGCCATTACTTTTTTGACCATTTCTGCAATGGATTTCCCATCAGATTTTCCAGCCAATTGTTTGTTTGCCGCACCAATTACTTTACCCATATCTTTTGGATCTGTTACTTGTAAATTTTGCACAATCGCTTTAATAGCAATCGCTAATTCTTCTGCAGATAATTGTTTGGGTAAAAAATCTTCGAGTACTGCAATTTCTTCTAATTCTATTTTTGCTAAATCTGCCCTATTTTGTTGTTGATAAATTTCGACCGCATCTTTTCTTTGCTTAATTTGCTTCTGTAAGGCTTTAGTTTCGGCTTCTTCAGACAATTCTTCTTGAGCACCTTTTTCTGTTTTTGCTAATAAAAGTGCTGCTTTTATTGCACGCAAACCCCTTAATCTTATTTCATTTTTTGCAAGCATGGCTTGCTTTATTTCTTGATCTACTGTTTGAATTAATGACATGTTTGTTAATTTTTATGATTGACGAAAAATGGTGCCCGCATTTGCCTGAGCAGTTGGCATAATAATAATTTCATTGATATTTACATGCGCTGGCGTTTGACTAGCATAATAAATTGCATCGGCAATATCTGAGGGCCTTAGCGGCTCAAAGCCTTCGTATACTTTATCGGCACGTGCTTGATCACCTTTAAATCTTACCACAGAAAATTCGGTTTCAACCGCACCTGGATGTATTGCGGTAACCCGAATGCCACTTGTTAATAAATCTAAACGCATGGCTTTATTTAAAGAATCGACTGCATGTTTGGTAGCACAATATACATTACCATTGGCATATGTTTCTTTTCCAGCAATAGATCCAATATTAATAATGTGTCCTGATTTATTTTCGACCATCCAATTGCTTACTATTTTACTGACATACAATAATCCTTTCACATTGGTATCAATCATTTGTTCCCAATCGGCTAGATTAGCTTTATGTATTGGATCTAAGCCTAATGATAAGCCCGCATTATTCACCAAAACATCAATCTTTTTCCATGCTGATGGTAAACTAGCTAATGCTTGCTGCACCGCATCGTTATCTTGTACATCGAAATTTAAAATAAGAATTTCTACTTGATAGCTAGCGCTCAATTCATTTTTTAAAGCAGTTAATCTGTCGTTTCTTCTACCCGTTAAAATTAACTGATAATTATTTTGTGCAAATTGTATGGCTGTTGCTTTTCCTATACCAGATGTTGCGCCAGTAATTAATGCAATTTTTTTCATGATCAAATTTAAATATTATTCAAAATATAGTGTAACACAAATTACCCTCGAAAATAATTTATCTAATGGTCTCGAATAAATATGATCTTCTTTTTTGAGCAAATCTGAAATTCCATGTTGGAATTTTATTTCAGGTGTAAATCGGAAATATTGATAATATAAATCCCAGCCAAAGCCCCATTCGTAAGATAATCCAGCGCTTTGTAGTTTTACTTTTCTGGTTGCTTCGTCGAATGGATCTTCGCCTTTAGTCACTTTTTTATTTGATATTACATCGTATGAATATTTCAATCCACCTATTACATAAAAGCCCACATTTCTGCGTCGATCAGCTTTAATTTTTATATCTAAAGGAAACTCTACATAAGTAGATTCTATTGATCGAATGGTATTTTTTCTTTCATCTTGAAAGGTATATTGCAAAGAGCGATCTACAAATGATAAATTGGGAGTAAATCTTAAATTGACATGTTTATATAAAAGCACATCGGCCACTAAACCTAAATTAAAACCAGGTCCGGATATTGGACTAATCGCTAGTAAAGAATCGGGTTGGTAAAAGTTTTGGTTTTTAACAATCGCTAAAGAGGAAGCATTATAACCCATAGAAAAACCAAAATGGTATTTCTGTCGATCATAACCTGGCGTATTATCTTGCGCAAGTAATCGCAAGCAATTCAACATCAATAAGGATATAACAAGTAACTTTTTCAATTTTTAATACCAATATAAATAGAACAAATACCCATGCCTAAAGACTTTGATTCAGATTTCACAAAACCTGAACGCTGCATCACTGCTAAAAATTGTGCGCCATCTGGAAATGCCTTTACTGATTCTGGTAAATAAGTATAGGCCCTTGCATCGTTTGAAAAAAGTCTTCCAAAAATTGGCAATAGCTTAAAGGAATAAAATTGATACAATTGTTTAATGGGAAATTTTGTAGGATTAGAAAATTCTAAGACAACTAATTTACCTCCCGGTTTTAATACACGATAAATGGAATCTAATCCTTTTGATAAGTTTTCAAAATTTCGAACGCCAAAACTTACCGTTACAGCATCAAAAGTATCGTCTTCAAATACAAGATTTTCGGAATCTCCTAATTGTACTTGCATGCGGTGTCCTTCGTTTCTTTTGGTAATTTTTTCTTGAGCAATGGCAAGCATTCCTTCCGAAATATCAATACCTATTAATTGAGTTGGATGGAGTTTTGATAAAGCCTCGAAAGCAAAATCACCTGTTCCAGTTGCTACATCTAAAATGTATTGGGGCTGATCTTTTACTAAACAAGCAATGGCTTTTTTTCGCCAAAGTATATCGATGCCCAAAGACAAAAAATGATTTAAAAAATCATAGGTCTTGGCAATATTATTGAACATGGTGGCTACTTCTGTTTTTTTAGAAGCATCAGAATAATAAGGTTTTATTGGTGTTCCCATTGCCCGCGAAATTACAAAAATAGCTAGAATTTACTGCTATTTAACAAACTTTGTCACCCATTGGTTTTCATTTGTTTTTAAAATTACT
>CANJWU010000012.1 GCA_947478655.1 Sphingobacteriales bacterium
GCTAAATTATCTTTCACTAAATCGAAAGCTAATCGAATAATTTGTGCAGGAAAAACACCAAACCAATTAGAAAGCGCAATAAAAATAAAGCCAAATAGTATGCGGTATTTATACTTTGCTAAGTATGGATTAAGAGACGATAATTCTTTCATTTTTTCAAAAGTACAATAGTTTTTGATTTTTAGGAGGTTAAAATAGCCATAGCGCAGTGATTAAGCCTTTTTTTACATTAGCTGAATTCAAAAAAATACCCTACTTTTGCGTCCATTAAGGTTAAAAGCCCGATTTTATAAATTTAAGAAATAGCGCATGTCTGATCATTTAGGTGAAAACTCCGTATTTAATAAACTTGCAACGCAAGAACATCAAAAAGTGGTGTATTGTTACGACCAAGCCACTGGATTAAAAGCCATTATTGCTATCCATGATACAACTTTAGGACCTGCTTTGGGTGGAACTAGGATGTGGAATTATAAAACGGAAGGTGAGGCTTTAAATGATGTTTTAAGACTTTCGAGAGGGATGACCTACAAAGCAGCCATCACCGGTTTAAATTTGGGTGGAGGTAAAGCGGTTATTATTGGCGATGCTAATAAAGATAAATCAGAAGCGATGATGCGTCGTTATGGTAAATGCGTAGAAAATTTAAATGGAGAATATATAACAGCAGAAGATGTAGGAACCAGTCCAAAAGACATGGAATACATTAAAATGGAAACCAATCATGTTTCTGGAATACCAGTATCATTAGGTGGTTTGGGAGATCCATCGCCGGTAACGGCTTTTGGTGTTTATATGGGAATGAAAGCATCTGCTCAACATTTATGGGGTAATGATAGTTTAGCCGGTAAGGTTATTGGTGTGCAAGGCATTGGTAATGTTGGTGAAAATTTAGTGAAGCATTTAAGAGCAGAAAACGCAAAAGTTTATATAACCGATATTAACGAAGAACGTTTAGCTATGGTGGCTAAAAAATATGGTGCAGATGTAATTGCGAATAATCAATTTTACAATTTAGACATCGATATTTATGCACCATGTGCTTTAGGAGCAACTGTTAATACAGAAACTCTTTCACAATTAAAATGTGCCATTATAGCGGGTGCGGCTAATAATCAATTAGCAGACGAAAATATTCACGGAAAATTAGTGATGGAAAAAGGAATTATTTATGCGCCCGATTTCTTGATTAATGCTGGTGGATTAATTCATGTTTACTCTGAAATGCAGGGTCATAGCGCCAAGCGTGCCATGGAAAAAACAGAACACATTTACCAGGTAACCTTAGAAATTTTGAAAAAATCTAGAGAGGAAAATATTCCAACCTACGAGGCTGCCAATAAAATTGCAGAAAAAAGGATTGCGGATATTCGTAGAATAAAAGCAGCTTACTAATAATTAATGCACTAAATATTAGTGTAAAATCGTTCTTTATATTAATTTATGTTAAATCGTCGTCATTTAAGAATTAAAGGTTTTCAAGCATTATATGCTTACCAACAAGCAGAAGTTAAAGAGCAAAAAATGGCTGAAAAGCAATTGCTACAGGCTGTTCAGTTGGTACATGATGCCTACATTAATTTATTACAATTAGCTTTAGAAATAGCACAATTTGAAGAAAATGCAGTTGCTGAAAAAAGCCATAAGCATATGCCTACTGCAGCAGATTTAAATTCTACTGCTGTATTACTTAAAAATAAATTTATTGCGCAATTAGCACAAGATGTTGATTTTCAAAAAATCGCTAAAGCATATAAGATAAATTGGAATGGCGAAGAAGTATTGTTCCGCGAAATTTTAACGCAATTAAAATCGGAGCAAGCCTACTTAGATTATGCTAATTTAGAAACGCCTAGCCAAAAAGAGGACCAAGATTTTATGCAGTATTTGTATAAAAAAGTACTTTTTAAATTCCCTTTATTAGAACAGCATTTAGAAGAGAAATATTTAAATTGGCCTGTTGATGCAGAAACCGTCGAAAGTATGATTTTGAAAACCATCAAAGCGTTTAAATTTAATACGGCCTTAGATATATTGCCTATTACAGCTAATTGGGACGAAGACAGGGTTTTTATTTTAGATTTATTTAATAAAACCATTCAAAACGAAATAGCATTTAACGAATTAATTGCCAATAAAACACAAAATTGGGATGTAGAAAGGATTGCTATGGTCGATACGATACTGATGAAAATGGCTATTACAGAATTTGTACATTTTCAATCTATTCCAACCAAAGTAACCATGAACGAATACATTGATATTTCTAAAGAGTTCAGTACACCCAAAAGTAAAGGCTTTATCAATGGAATTTTAGATAAAATATTAATTGATTTAAAAGACAATAATCAAATTAATAAAACGGGTAGGGGCTTAGTAAATTAATTATATGAAAAAGAGTATATTTTATTTATTGGTTTTGAGCGTGATGGCTTGCGGTAAAAAAACAGCAAACAGCAGTTTAAATTCAGCATCAATCGATATTCCAATGACTGCCGACGGGAAAGTGGATACCTTAAAATTACCTAAGTTTACTTTCCAAAATGATACCTATGATTTTGGAAAAATTACCCAAGGCGAAAAGGTTTCATACGCCTTTAATTTTAAAAATACAGGTTATGTGCCATTAATCATTTCTTCTGCTTCTGCTAGTTGTGGCTGTACTGTCCCTACTTTTCCAGAAGAACCCATAGCACCGGGTGCCGAAGCAACTATTGCCGTTGTGTTTAACAGTGAAAATAAAATGGGTTTACAAACCAAAACCATTACTATAGTAGCCAACACCGTTCCCAACACTAAAGTATTATATTTAAGAGGGGAAGTTTTAGAAGCAAAATAAATTTAAATTATATATGATGAACTTAATGAATGTAATATTGATGGCTCCACCTGCAGCAGGTAGCAATCCAAACCCAGTGATGCAATTTTTACCTTTAATTTTAATAGGTATTGTTTTCTATTTTTTTATGATTCGTCCACAAACGAAAAAAATGAAAGACCAAAAAACTTTTATCGAAAACATTAAAAAAGGAGATAAAGTAGTTACTATTGGCGGTATTCACGGAAAAATTGCGGATATCAACGAAGATACCTATCTATTAGAGATCGAAAATGGAGTGAAAATGAAAATCGATAAGGTTTCGGTTTCCTTAGAAGCATCAAAAAAAATCAATAGTTAATTAGCTAGCAAATTTTAAAATATCAACCCCCAAAAGGTTGATATTTTTGTTTAATATCAAAATGAAAAAATTAATCATTGCTTTCATTCAGTATTACAAAGAAGTTTCTCGTAGGCGAATTCGCCGACGCCTAGGGCTTTTTTTGTTTTGTATAGCAGTGGCATTTATTTTTTGGATGTTAACCGTATTAGGTAAAAACAGACATTTTGATATTCAAGTTCCCATTGTTTTTATCAATGTGCCATTTGATCAGGCCTTATTAGTCGATAATAGTCGCCATGTATCCTTTACTGTGGAAGGATCTGGCTGGTTTTTTCTGAAAAGTAAAATTCAAAATTTAAGTGATACGCTAAGAATTGATTTGAACGAATATGAAAACACCAGAGAAATTGATTTAATAAAAAAAATCAATAGTATAGATAAAATTACTTTAGATAAACTAGTCATTATTGATGTTTCGCCTGCTAAATTGAAATTTAAATTTGAGAAGAAAAACACTAAAAAAGTACCGATTATTTTCAATAGTAAAATTCAGTATAGCAAACAATTTGGTCAAAAAAATGACATCCGCATAAGCCCCGATAGTGTAGTGATATCTGGTCCACAAGAAATTATTCAATCTATTCAAAATTGGGAGGTAAACCCTGTAAATATAGTAGACATAGCCGACGACCAAAACTTATCGTTAATTTTAAAACCTGCCGAAAATAGCAATGTATTATTAGCAAATAACAAGGTAGCGGTATACATTTCTGTCGAAAAATATACCACTAAACGAATGATGGTGCCAATTCATTTGAAAGCCATGGCACCTTTTGAAAAAATGACTATTTATCCTAAAAATGCAGAGTTAACTTTTTCGGTGGGCATTTCTAAATACAAAATGATCAACGAAAATTCTTTTAAGGTAATTGCCGTACAAGAAAAAAAATCACTCAATAAATTAAAATTAATAATAGATCATGCTCCAAGGGGCATCCAAAATTTAGCAATAGCACCTCATTTAGTAGATTATTTAATATATAATAAATGATGTTAAAAGTAGGAATAACAGGAGGTATAGGGACTGGTAAGTCTGTCGTTTGCAATTTGTTTGCTGTATTAGGCATTCAAGTTTATAATGCAGATCAACGTGCAAAAGCCTTAGTTTTAGCAAATCAAACCTTAAAGAATGCCATTATTGCGGCGTTTGGTGCAGCGGCTTATTTGCCAAGTGGTGCATATAACCGTGCGCATATTTCGGCCATTGTGTTTAACGATCCACAAGCATTAGCTTTGCTGAATAAAATAATACATCCATTTGTATTTCAAGATTTCGATGAATGGTGTAAAATTCATCAACAGCAAGCCTATATTATAAAAGAAGCAGCTCTTATGATTGAGTCTGGTAGCCATTTACAGAATGATTACACTATTTTGGTCACAGCTCCTTTAGCACAAAGGCTTAATAATATTGCTAAGCGAGATGGACTGTTACCTGCTCAAATTGAAAAAATCATGGCCAATCAATTACCCGAAACAGAAAAAGTTCCCTTTGCTGATTTTATCATTCAAAACGATGAATCACATTCTTTAATCGAACAAGTTTTAGCTATTCACCATCAATTATTAAATCAATGAAAAAAATCATTGCTGATTTTATCATTGATACTCCCAATGGTTTTTATTGTCGTATTGGTGGCTTTTATATAGATCCCAAAACACCCGTTCAAAATGCAATAATATCTCATGCACATGCCGACCATGCCATTGCCGGTTCTGTTAATGTTTATACACATCCTGCCACATTTGATTTCATGAAATTGCGGTATAAAAAAAGAGCTGCTAAACTATTTATTCCTATCGAATTTCATCAGCCTTTTTTCATCAATCAAATTAAAATTATTTTTATTCCTGCAGGTCATATGTTAGGTAGTGCACAAATTTTAATGGAATTTGAAGGGCTTAAATATATTTATTCGGGAGATGTAAAATCGCAACCAGATACTACTTGCCAGGCCATTGAATTTGTTCAAGCTGATGTATTAATTACAGAAACTACCTTTGCAAATCCAAGCGTTAAGCATCCATCGCCAATAGCAGCTATGAAATCTATTCTAAGTATTGAAAGGCCTTTGCTTATTGGAGCTTATGTTTTAGGGAAAGCACAACGCATTACAGCGCTAATCAACGAAATTGAGCCATCGGCAGTGGTAGCCATTCATCACGATATATTAGCTTATCATCAAATTTATGAAAAACACCAACGCTTAACTAAGCAATACCAAGTATTAGAGAAAAAAGATCTGCGGTTAAAAAAGCCATATATTTACATTGTACCTCCACTAACATTTAATACCTATAAATTACAAGGTTTAATGTCCTGTGTATTTGCAAGTGGTTGGCAAGCATTACAACAAGCTAATACGCATACCTTATTGTTAAGCGATCATATGGATTGGCTCGATTTATTAGCTTATATTGAACAGGTGCAACCTACAGAAATATGGACCATTCATGGTGATGGTGCATATTTAAAAGAACATTATTCGAACTCAACTGTTAAAGTTAAAAATTTAGCACATTAAATGATTGAAGGAGTTGATTATATTATAGAAGATGGAATGCTTGTTTTTACAAGAGAATTTCATTTAAAACGAGGTTTTTGTTGCAAAAATGGCTGCAAAAACTGTCCATATTCAATTCATAATGAATCTAAAATAATAAAACTTGATTCAGATGAAATGAAAAATTCTTAATTTAATTTTTTTAAAAACCCATATGAAACTCGAAGAGGAAATAGCGCAACATCAATTTGCTGGAGAGCAACAAAAAGCAATGATCAATTTGCTTTTTACCTATCATTGGGCTGTTTCTAAAATGAAGTCTGATTTTAAGCCTTACGATATTACTATGCAGCAGTTTAATATTTTAAGAATCTTAAGAGGGCAAATGCCTAATCCCTGTACCATTAATATACTAAAAGAACGCATGTTAGATAAAATGTGCGATGCCTCTCGAATGGTAGATCGGTTATTGCAGAAGGGTTTTATTGAAAGATGTGTAAATAAGAAAGATAGAAGAGCAGTCGATATTAAAATTTCAACCGAAGGGCTTGCTTTACTAGCTAAGTTTGATGCATTAACAGACCCTAATAAATTATTTTCGACATTAAGTGATGCCGAAGCTAAAACACTCAATCAGCTACTGGATAAGGTAAGGTCTTAATGTAGCAAAAAATTCACCACTGCTATACCAGCACCAATAATAATCGCAATCATCTTATAAAAATTGAATCGATGGTCTACATTAGATTCAAATAAAATGGTAGTAGAAATATGTAAAAATATTCCGATAACCGTAGCCATCATTAGTGGAAAATATTGATGGATATTGTTGGCTGTATCTAGCTGAATTTGTTGACTCAAATAACTTCCAGCTGGTGTCATGAATGCAAAAATGGCCAGCATAATAATTAGTTTATTTCCTTTAACCTGATGGCTCAATAATACACTTGCAAGCGCAAAAGCAGCGGGAATATGGTGTATAGCAATACCAAATACTAAAGAATTTAATTCATTGTTTCCAATCGATTGACCCACCAATGGCATGCCTTCTAAAAATGCATGCAAACAAAGACTCAACATAATACCAATTGGAAAAATATTTTTTTGTTGGTGTTGATGCGTATGAATATGCCCATGTTCAATTCCTTCAGAAAATTGTTCTAAAATGATTTGAAAAGAAAAGCCAAGTAATACAAATAAACCAGTGTATTTATTGCCAGATTCGTATACATCGGGCATTAGGTGCAGTATGGTGATTGCAAATAAATAGGCACCAGAAAAAGAAAGCACAAGTTTTAAGTTTTTAGTGTTTTCTTTTTTGAATAGAAATACAGCTAAACCACCTAATAGCGCTGCTAAAAATAAGATGATATTATTAATGCTGAACATTTTTCAATGAATTAAATTTTTCGTGCAAAGCAAAGGTAAACTTTCCAATTAGGATACCAATGATGGCTCCACAAATAACATCTAAAGGGTAATGAACCCCAACATAAACCTGTGCATAGCATATAATAGTTGCCCAAATAATAAATGCTGATTTTACCCAAGGCCATTTTTGTTTAAAAATAGAACCAATTATCATAGCCATGCCAAAATGATTTGCTGCATGCGAGGAAACAAAACTATAACCACTGCCGCAACCAACTATATTGCGCGCCATACCCATTATATTTGGGTCGTTACAAGGTCTTAGGCGCTCAAATAGGGGTTTAAATACACCGGCACTTATAAAATCTGTTAAGGCAAAGGTGATTAAAATAAAGAGTACACTAATCCAGCCTTTCTTACCAAAATTAACCACAAAGAAAACGATCAGGAATAAATAAAGCGGTGCCCAAAACAATTTACTCCGCATCAATGGCATTACAAAGTCGAAAAAATCGTTTGTCCAAATGCGATTAATGATTAAAAATAATTGTTGGTCTATTTGCTTTAACATGTATTTATTTTTTTCGAGCAATAAGAATTAACCTTGGCGAACTATTTTCAAGATAAGGAGATAATTGATAGTCTCCAAAAACTTCAATCAATTCGAGGTTTTGAGCCGATAAATATTCTTTAAACTTAGCTAAATGAATAATTTTAACTTCTTCTTGAAATTCAAAAGCCTGTCCCTTATCACTAAACTTGATGGTCTTCAATAAGAAATTAGCATTATATGATTTATGAATTTGAAAATCTATTCCTTGAATTGTTTTGATTTCTGTTATATTTTCGGAATTAAAAGCAGCCACATTGATATAGTCTAGTAATAAAATACCACCTTTTTTTAAAGCAGTACTAAACATATGTATGGCTTTTAGGTCATCACTTTCTTTCTTGAAATATCCAAAACTGGTAAACAAGTTAAACACGTAATCAAAATAATTACTGCATAAAACCTTTCGGATGTCGTGTTCCTGAAAATGCAACATTGCATTTTCCATGCTTTTGGCATAGGCGATATTTTCTGGCGAAAGATCTATACCTGTAATGTCTAAACCTTTTTTATTAAAATGAATAGCATGTCTTCCACGGCCACATCCGGCATCTAAGGCCTTTTGATCTTTTTTAAAGTGAAAATATTCGGCAATGGAGTCTATGAAATCTGCAGCTTCTTGATGATCTCTATTCGCATATAGTATATGGTAATAGGGCGAATTGAACCAAATGTTATACCAATTTTTCATTTATAGCTTGCATTCAAAAAACCGGTTTTAATTTAATTGGCTTTTCTGTCTCAAAAATGCTTAAAAAATATCATTATTTAAGGTTTTTGTGATACAAATACCCTTCAAATCTCTTAGATTTTTTTATTTTTGTTAGATATACTGAAAATTTGACACTCATAAAATCTATATCTGGAATTAGGGGCACTATTGGTGGTCCATCTGGCGAAGGCTTAACACCTTTCGATATCGTAAAATTTACTGCAGCATTTGGTCAATGGATCATAGCAAAGTCGGGTAAAAAGAAAATTGTAATTGGAAGAGATGCTAGAATATCGGGCGAAATGGTTCGTCATATTGTAGTGGGCACTCTACAAGGATTAGGCATTGAGGTAATTGATATTGGATTGTCAACCACTCCAACAGTAGAATTAGCAGTTCCTTTAGAACAAGCTGGAGGTGGCATTATTCTTACGGCCAGTCATAATCCAAAACAATGGAATGCCCTTAAATTATTGAATGACAAAGGAGAATTTATATCTGATACTGATGGTCAAGAAGTATTAACTATGGCTGATTCGGATCAAATAATATTTGCTTCGGTCGATGAATTAGGTTCTTATATTCAAGATGATTCTTATTTACAAAAACACATAGACCATATATTGGCATTGACTTTAGTTGATGTTGCGGCCATTAAAGCGAAGAATTTTAAAGTGGTGGTTGATGCGGTGAATTCTACGGGAGGTATTTTTGTGCCTGCCTTATTGAAGGCCCTGGGCGTTCATCAAATTACCGAAATATATTGCGAACCAAACGGACACTTTCCGCATAATCCAGAACCATTACCAGAAAACTTAGTTGCGCTATCGGATGCGGTAAAGCAAAATCAAGCAGATGTAGGAATTGCAGTAGATCCAGACGTGGATAGATTGTGTTTTGTTTGTGAAGATGGACAAATGTTTGGAGAAGAATATACCTTAGTTGCAGTGGCAGATTTTGTGTTAAAAAATACCAGTTCGGAGACCTATGCAGCACAACAGAAATTAGGGAATACCGTTTCTAATTTATCTTCTACCAGAGCTTTAAGAGATGTTACTACAGCGGCCAATGGCAAATACATTGCTTCTGCTGTTGGCGAAGTAAATGTAGTGAATGCCATGAAAGCCAATCAAGCAATCATTGGTGGCGAAGGAAATGGCGGCATTATTTACCCTGAGTCTCATTATGGAAGAGATGCCTTAGTGGGAATTGCATTGTTTTTAACCCATTTAGCAAAATCAGGTCAGACTGTTTCTGAAATGCGAAAATCATACCCAGCCTATTTTATTTCTAAAAACAAAATTGATTTAACACCTGAAATAAATATTGATGAATTATTAGCAAAGGTTAAAGCAAAATACCAGTCACAGCCTATCAACGAAGTGGATGGTTTAAAAATCGAATTTGATAAAGAGTGGTTACATTTGAGAAGATCAAATACCGAAGCAATTATCAGAATTTACTCAGAAAGTCAAACAGCAGCAGCTGCTCAGGCTTTAGCAGAAAAAATCATCGGAGACATAAAAGAATTTATTAAATAAATTTACCATGAATAGAATTTACTTAGACAACGCAGCCACAACCCCAATGGACAAAGCGGTTGTTTCCCTAATGACAGAAATGATGGAAAACCAATTTGGTAATCCATCTTCTATTCATGCAGATGGTAGAGGTGTTAGAACGAAAGTAGAAGAAGCGCGTAAAACAGTTGCAAAATTATTAAATACCAGCCCTTCAGAAATATTTTTTACTTCTGGTGGTACCGAAGCCGATAACATGGCTATTCGTTGTACTATAAAAGACTTAGGTATTAAGCATGCGATTACGACAAGTATTGAACACCATGCAGTGGTTCATACCTTAGAAGAACTTGCTCATGATGGTCTTATTAAATTAAGTTTTGTACAATTAGATGAAAAGGGCAGTGTAGATATGCTGCATTTGGCCAAATTATTAGCCGAAAACGAACGCAGTTTGGTTTCTTTAATGCATGCAAACAACGAAATTGGTAATTTAATAGATCTAAAAGCAGTTGGCGAATTGTGTGAACAACATGATGCCATTTTTCATTCAGATACGGTGCAAACCATGGGTCATTATGCACATGATTTAGCGAATTTACCTATCCATTTTATTACTTGTGCCGCACATAAATTTCATGGCCCTAAAGGAGTTGGATTTTTATACATCAGTCATAAAGTAAAAATAAAGCCACTTATTTTTGGAGGTTCGCAAGAGCGAAACATGCGTGGAGGTACCGAAAATGTATATGGAATTGTGGGTTTAGCAAAGGCGCTAAGTATTGCCTACGAAGAGATGCAGCCACATCATACCCATATTCAATCTTTAAAAACGTATATGATTGAATCATTGAAAGCCGCTATTCCAAACATTGCATTTAATGGCGATATTGATCCTGAAAAAAGTTTATATACTGTTTTAAATGTTTCATTTCCACCAAGTGAAATGGGAGAGATGTTGTTGTTTAGTTTAGATATTGCTGGAATTTCTGTATCTGGTGGCAGTGCTTGTTCTTCGGGCTCAAATGTAGGCTCCCATGTACTTACAGGAATTAAAGCAGATCCTGCGCGTTCGGCGGTTAGGTTCTCTTTTTCTAAATATAATACCAAAGAAGAAATAGATATTGTGGTGGCAAAATTGAAAGAACTTATTAAATAATTTCTTTCCACCATACGAATTCTATTTCATTGAATAATTTTAAAAATTAACGTATGGAAAATAATAATAAAAATAGATCGGTTGCTGCCATACTTTATGCACATCCATTTGATATGGGCGGAATGCCCATCAGACAGCCCTTTCCGACCAATAAGTTGGAACAAATAGATCCATTTATATTATTGCATCATGCAATTGTAGCAATTCCTAAAGAAAGTGATCCCAAGCATACCGGTGTAGGACCGCATCCACATCGTGGTTTTTCTCCTGTTACATTTATATTTGAAGGCGGTGTTCATCATCAAGATAGCAGAGGGAATAACAATATTATTTATAAAGGAGGTATTCAATGGATGAATGCTGGAATGGGTATTATACACAGCGAAAGACCACCTGCAGACATACAAGCAATTGGTGGCAAGCAGGAAATTATTCAAATGTGGATCAATACGCCTGCTCGTCATAAAATGGACGAACCAGCTTATATTCCATTAACTGCAGAAGAAATTCCTACTGCTTTTTTTGATGATCAAAAAATTAAAGTTTGTGTGCAAGCTGGAAATCTTTTAGGTTTAAAAGGACCCATTCATGCACATTCAGAATTGAATGCTGCAACGCTATTTTTTGAAGCGGGCGCTAATATTTCAATTCCGTTTGAAGCTACTCATAATGCTTTTATTTATTTACTAGATGGGCAATTAAATGTAGCAGGGCATGGTATTGTAGAGTCAAAGCATGCCGTTTATTTTGCCAACGATGGCGAGCAAATTACCTTATCAGCGCAACAAAACACCCGCATTTTAATGATGACTGGATTACCCATAAACGAAAAAATGGTTTCGCATGGTCCATTTGTGATGAATTCTGAAACCGAATTAATGGAAGCCTTTAGGGATTATCAAATGGGCAAAATGGGTGTGTTAATAGAAGAATAAATTTTTAAAATATAATACTTTATGATAAAATTAAATTTAAAAAAACCAATTGCATTTTTCGACATCGAATCTACGGGTATCAATGTTGCGAGTGATCGTATTGTAGAAATATCTGTTTTAAAAATAAATCCTGATGGTACTGAAGAGATAAAAACCAAAAGAATTAATCCCGAAATGCCTATTCCCATTGAATCTTCTTTGATTCATGGAATTTACGATGAGGATATTAAAGACGAACCCACTTTTAAACAAATTGCAAAAGGTTTGGCTCAGTTTTTAGACAACTGCGATTTAGGCGGATATAATTCTAATAAATTTGACATTCCATTATTGATGGAAGAGTTTTTAAGAGTAGAGGTAGATTTTGATATCAGCAAAAGAAAAATGGTTGATGTGCAAAATATTTTCCATCAAATGGAACAAAGAACTTTAAAAGCAGCTTACCGTTTTTATTGCGATAAAGATTTAACCAATGCACATTCTGCCGAAGCAGATATAAGAGCTACTTACGAAGTCTTGTTGAGTCAGATAGAAAGGTACGAAAACACCGAAATGACTGATAAAAAGGGCGAAACATCTATTCCTGTTAAAAATGACATAGAGGCCTTACATCTGTTTACACAAATGCAAAAAAATGTAGATTTTGCAGGCACCATAGTTTACAATGCAAAAGGAGAAGAAGTATTTAATTTTGGAAAACACAAAGGCAAAACGGTAGAAGAAGTTTTTAGAACCGAACCAAGTTATTATGATTGGATGCAAAATGGGATGTTTCCTTTGTATACTAAAAAGAAATTAACCGAATTGCGTTTTAAATTATTCAATAAAAAAATCTAATTATTTCCAATTAGCATTGCCTGAAAATCAGCCATCATATTGGGGATGGATACTGATTTTACATCATGTGCAATTTGTTGTTCGTTTAAATAATTGA
>CANJWU010000013.1 GCA_947478655.1 Sphingobacteriales bacterium
CAATATGGAAAATATAATTTCTTATATCAGTCTGGCACCAAAGTATCTGTTACCGTTGAAAATAAAAACGATGAATTTACCTTTCACAGAATAAAACGCTCATTGACTTGGGAAGGAGTAAAAATAAATTTATTGACCGAGTTGGGCTTAATGCCTATAGATGGCAGTTCTTTCATTGTGCCTAATCACAGCAAAGATTCGGAAACCGAAAGCATTCACCATGCTTTAGATTGGCTCAACGTGAACCATGATCAGCTATTGCAGGCGGGCTTTCAAATTCAACAAGAAGAAAGTGGAAAAAGATATTTTATTGGAAAGAGTAAAATTGATTTACAAATAAAAGAATCAAACGATTGGTTTGATATTTATGCGACAGTATATTTTGGAGAATTTGAATTCCCATTTATTATTTTACGTGATTATATTTTAAATAATAAAAAAGAATTTGAATTGCCCAATGGAGAAATTGCCATCATACCAGAAAGTTGGTTTGCGCAATACCAAAATCTATTTTCATTTGCAGAAGGCAATTCACAATTAAGACTTAAAAAATACCATATTGGCATTGTTAAAGAATATGCAGATTCGGATTTAGCGCAGCTCAGCATGGATCGAAAACTGAACAATCTTTTACAATTCGAAGAAATGGAAGAGGTTCCAATGCCCAAAAATTTTATGGGGGAGTTGAGACCTTATCAAAAAGCAGGCTATGATTGGTTCTATTTTCTTAGGAAATGGAATTTTGGCGGTTGCTTGGCAGACGACATGGGCTTAGGAAAAACTATACAAACGCTGGCTTTATTACAAAAAGTGAAAGAAGATGCGTCGGAAGCTTTAATAGCAAAAGATCTTTTTGATTCCTCGGCTGCAGCTACGGTCAATCAACCTTCATTAATCGTAATGCCCACTTCATTAATTTACAATTGGTTAAGAGAAGCACAAAAATTTACTCCTCAATTAAAGATTATTGTATATACCGGATCTTTAAGAGATAAAAATTTAGATCAATTTGCACATGCAGATGTGGTGCTCAGTACCTATGGAATTATTAGGATGGATATTGATTTATTCAAATCATTTTATTTCCATTATATTATTTTAGACGAAAGTCAAATTATTAAAAATCCAATTTCTAAAATTTCCAGATCAGTGAGAAGTTTAAAATCAAAATTCAAATTGGTATTAAGCGGAACGCCAGTAGAAAATTCTGTTTTAGATTTATGGTCTCAAATGTCATTTGTTAATCCTGGTTTATTAGGTAACCATCATTTTTTTAATGATAATTTTGTTATTCCAATAGATAAAAAACAAGATTTTGATAAAGCAGAAAAATTGCAATCCATTATCAAACCCTTTATTTTAAGGAGAACGAAGCAACAAGTAGCTTCAGAGTTACCACCAAAAACCGAAAATATTTATTATTCCGACATGAGTCCGGCTCAAGAAGAATTATATGAAGAAACAAAATCATATTATAGAAATGAAATATTAAAAATGATTGCCGAGCAAGGCATTGGCAAATCTCATATTCAATTATTACAGGGCTTAAATAAGTTAAGACAGATTGCCAATCATCCTAAAATGGTAGATGAGTTGTACGAGGGTGATGCAGGAAAGTTTTCGGATGTCATTCATACCTTAGAAAACATCATGACTAAGGGACATAAAGTATTGGTATTTTCTCAATTTGTGAAGCATCTAAAAATATTTAAAGCGTATTTTGAGCAACAAAAAATTGATTTTGCTTACTTAGATGGATCAACTACGAATAGAGAAGAAGTAGTCAATCATTTTAAACAAGACGAAGAGAAACAAGTATTTTTAATTTCTATTAAAGCCGGAGGGGTTGGTTTAAATTTAACCGAAGCGGATTATGTGTTTATTCTTGATCCATGGTGGAATCCAGCGGTAGAGCAGCAAGCCATAGACCGTACCCATCGAATTGGTCAAAAAAATAATGTATTTATATATAAATTTATTACAAGAAATACAGTCGAAGAAAAAATATTAGCTTTACAAGGGCGTAAGAAACAAATCGCTGATTCTTTAATTATTACCGAAGAATCATTTATTAAAACATTAACAGCACAGGATATTAAAGCAATACTCGAATAATATGGAACTCACTAAATTTGCAACACTTTCTTCTTTATTTGCTTTGCTAATGGTTGTATCTGCAAAAATATTAATTCCAATGAATGGAGAATTAATTTCCATACAGTTATTTTTTGTTGTATTGGCTGGTTTAGTTGGAGGCAATATGATTGGTTTGACCGCTCAACTTATTTATCTGATGTTTGGATTTTTTGTGCCAGTATTTTATAACAATGAATTGGCCATGGTTTATTTTACTCAACCCGATCATCTGTTTCAATTGTTATATCCTTTAATAGCCTTGGCATTTGGCTCCTATATATCAATTTATAAGGGCTTGTGGCTTTCCATCAGCCATTCATTCTTGATTATATTTACCGCTATACTCGTATTTTTAATGATGTATTTCGCGCTTACCAATAAAATAAGCTTATTAAATTTTCTTCAAAAAAATACTGCAATGCTTATTTCTTATTTTATAGAAACATTCATTGCAGTAGTATTATTTTTTTATTGGCAAAAAGTTAATCGTAAAGCTATTACGCATTAATTTATTTTGCACTCACATTTATTCCGAGTTCTTTCAATTGTTCTTGACTAATACTTGAAGGAGAGTCAATCATTACATCTCTTCCAGCATTATTTTTAGGGAATGCAATCACATCTCTAATAGAATCTAATTCTGCAAATAAAGAACACCATCTGTCAAATCCAAATGCAATACCACCATGTGGAGGAGCACCATATTCAAAAGCGTCCATCAAAAATCCAAATTGTTTTTGGGCCTCTTCTTTACTAAAACCAAGTAGTTCAAACATTTCAGCTTGTAAGGCTTTGTTATGTATTCTAATAGATCCGCCACCAATTTCGGTTCCATTAATTACCATGTCGTATGCATTGGCACGCACCAAACCTGGATTGGTTTTTAGCAAAGCTATGTCTTCGGGTTTAGGAGATGTAAAGGGATGGTGCATAGCATGGTATCTATTAGCATTTTCATCCCATTCTAACAATGGAAAATCTAAAACCCATAATGGCGCAAATACATTTTTATTTCTTAAGCCCATTCTGTTACCCATTTCTAATCTTAATTCACTTAAGGCTTTTCTAGTTTTATCGGTATTGCCGGCAATTATTAAAATTAAATCACCTGGCTTTGCATCGAATGCCCTAGCCCAATTTTTTAATTCTTCTTCGCTATAAAATTTATCAACAGAAGATTTTAAACTTCCATCTTCATTGTATCGTAAATAAATTAAACCGCTTGCACCAATTTGTGGGCGTTTGATAAAATCGGTTAGCTCATCAATTTGTTTCCTAGTATAAGATGCGCAATTAGTAGCATTGATTCCTACGACAATTTCTGCATCATCAAACACTTTAAAGTCTTTTCCTTTTACTATTGCATTTAATTCCACAAATTTCATGTCAAAACGGGTATCGGGTTTATCCGAACCATAAAATTTCATGGCATCTGCATAAGTCATTCTTGGAAAATCAATAATTTCAACTCCTTTTACAGATTGAAATAAATGTTTAGCCAATCCTTCAAACATATTTAAAATATCTTCTTGCGTTACGAAAGACATTTCACAATCTATCTGTGTAAACTCAGGTTGGCGGTCTGCTCTTAAATCCTCATCTCTAAAACACTTTACAATTTGAAAATACCTATCAAACCCAGAAACCATGAGCAACTGTTTAAAAGTTTGCGGTGATTGTGGCAAAGCATAAAATTCAGATTGATTCATTCTGCTGGGCACCACAAAATCTCGGGCTCCTTCGGGTGTAGACTTAATCAATACAGGAGTTTCTACTTCAATGAAGTTTTGCGCATCCATATATTTTCTTGTTTCTTGACCCATTTTATGGCGAAGTTCTAAGTTTTTTCTAACTACATTTCTTCTTAAATCAAGGTATCTGTATTTTGCACGTAATTCGTCACCGCCATCTGTATCATCTTCAATGATAAATGGGGTAACTTTCGAACTATTTAAAATTTCTAAATCCGAAATACTGATTTCAATATCGCCGGTTGGAATTTTATTATTTTTATTGCTGCGTTCTATTACTTTTCCACTTGCTTTAATCACAAATTCTCTACCTAATTTTCTAGCAGCTTCGCAGAGCTCCGCATTTTCTTCCATATTGAAAACCAATTGTGTAATGCCATAACGGTCTCTTAGGTCGATAAAAGTCATTCCCCCTAAATCACGAGATTTTTGAACCCATCCGCAAAGCGTGACAGTTTCATTTAAATTTATACTCGATAATTCCCCGCAAGTGTGTGATCTCAACATATTTTCTATAACATTAATAAAGCGTAAAATTATAAATTTTTAAGGGATTTTAGGATAGGAAGACCTGCATAAATTTAAATACCTGCATTTTGTTCTCCAAGCATGGTTTAAATTGACATTGCTTTATCTCGCAATTACTATTAAATTAGCGCCTGAATTAAAGATATTTATTTTTTTATATGATGGAATTATTGTCAAGCCCAGAAACTTGGGTCGCATTGCTTACCCTTACCATATTAGAGATTGTTTTAGGAATAGACAATATTGTATTTATTTCTATCATTTCAGACAAACTTCCTAAAGAAAAACAAAAGCGTGCAAGAAAAACGGGCTTAGCTTTAGCACTAGTCACGCGCATCTTATTATTACTTTCTTTATCATGGGTGATGAGTTTAACAGACCCATTATTTAATATCTTATCTAACGATATTTCGGGTAGAGATTTAATATTATTAATTGGAGGCTTGTTTTTAATTTATAAAGCGACAACAGAAATTCATGAAAAAATAGAAGGACATGAAGAAGCAACACATACACCAAAAGGTAATATTTCTTTTGCAGCTGTTATTTTTCAAATACTGTTATTAGATATTATTTTTTCTTTAGATTCTGTAATTACTGCCGTAGGAATGGCAAATCATATTGAAGTAATGATTGCTGCTGTTATTATTTCTGTTGGTATTATGTTATTGGCTGCCGAATCTATTAGTAAATTCGTGAATGATCACCCCACTGTTAAAATGTTAGCCTTGTCATTTTTAGTATTGATAGGCGTTTCATTATTAGCAGAAGGGCTAGACCAGCACATACCAAAGGGTTATGTGTATTTTGCAATGGCATTTTCGGTATTAGTGGAAATGCTAAACTTGAAAGAAAAAAAGAAAAAATAATTTATTTTTTCGAATCAACTTCTTTCATAATTACTTTAATTTTTTCTTTTAAAATTTCAGTGTCTGCATTTGCAAGCATATCTGCTAATGTACTTTTTGCATTAAATTCTATTTTTTCTTGATAGGCATTTTCTATAATGGTTTTTACCATCATTAATCCTTTTTCAATTGTATCGTCGTCAATTTTTGTTAAGTATGTTTTAAAATACTTTCCAATATAATATTGTTTATTATATGCATTTAAAGAAAATTGATTTATAAAATAAGACATAAATATTTTATCGCCTTGTGTTGCATATATATTTGCAATGGCCATTTGCACAAAATCACTTTCGATATTTTCTAGGTTTTTCGCTTTTGCTACTGCGCTCAATTTATCGAATAGATATAAAGCGTTTAAGGCTTTTTGAACAACAACATAGGAGCTGTCATTTAGGGCATTTAATATGATTGATTTACTTGATTCATTTGGATTGTTTGCAGCTAGGCTGCTTATTGCTGCCGCTCTTACGCTCGATTTAGGATCCATTTTAGCCAAAAGCTGTATTTTTTCGATAATGGCAGTCGAACTCATCTGTTCTTTGTTTTCGGCTAAAAAATTGATACAATTTTTTCTAATCTCAAAATTAATATCATTTAAGCCTTTTTGGATGATAGCCATTGCTGCGGTATCGCTCGTATATTTTTTTAATGCTTCAATGGCTTCTAGTCTGTCTAAAAATAAAGCACCATGGTTATAGAGATAAATCCATTCTGCCACACTGTGGTTATCTTTTTTAGTACATACCAACATTTTTTCGGCATCTACATTGATTAAATCTGGCGCGGTATTACTGTTAAATGTAAAAACTTCTTTGCTTTTAGTTATGCTTACATTTTTTCTGTCCATTTTACCATTGGCATAAATGTCAATGCTAATCGGCAATTGATATAATGGAAATTTACTTAAATCCTGTTCTTGGCTAATACTCACTAAAGCAATTTTTTTAATACTATCGTAACTATAATTAATATTAAGTTCGGGGTGTCCTGGGGCTAAATACCATTGATTAAAAAACCAATTTAAATCTTGGCCCGTTACTTCTTCAAAAGCCAATCTTAAATGATGTATTTCGGCGGCTTTAAATTTATTTTTTTCTAAGTATAATTTTAGAGAAGCAAAGAAGGCTTCATCACCTACTATTTTGCGCAACATATGTATGATTCTTCCCCCTTTTTGGTAAGAATAATTATCAAACATATCTTCTCGATCTGTTAAATCAAATCGAATCATATTTACTTTTTTCGTTTTGGAAGTTCGAAGGTATTTTATTAAATCTTCGTTCGCTGCCCTATCTGCTTCTTCGCGCCCATATTTATAATCGGCCCATATGTATTCACCGTAGGTAGCAAAGGATTCGTTCAAAGGCAAGTTAGGCCATGATTCTGCGGTGACTAAATCTCCAAACCAATGGTGAAATAATTCATGCGAAATGGTTTCTTCATCTGGATTATCAATAACTGCACGCGCATCCATATTCATGTCTTCTGCAAAAGTTACCGCTCCGGTATTTTCCATCGCACCGGCAACAAAATCTCTGACAACAATTTGCGAATACTTATCCCAAGGGTAATCAACACCTAATTTTTCAGAAAACAAATTGATCATTTCTGGGGTGTTACCAAAAATTAATTTTGCTGTTGATTCGTATTTGGGTTCCACATAATAATTCACTTCCATGTTTTTCCAATGGTCTTTGATTACTGCAAAATTTCCACCTGCTACCATTGTCAAGTAGGCAGAATGCGGTAAATCTTGTTTCCAAACATCGGTACGTGTACCATTGCTATGCTGCGTACTATAAGCCAGATAACCATTTGAAAGGCTGACAAAATTATTTTCTAAGGTAATGGCAATTTCTTGTGTGTATTTTTCAGAAGTTGATTCTATGGTTGGAAACCAGGCAGAATTTGCTTCTGTTTCTCCTTGTGTCCAAAACTCTCGAGGTTTGTTTTTTATTTTTCCTTGTGGATTGATAAAATAAAATCCTTTATCTGAGCTTATGCTCGAAGAGCCATTTACTTTTAATGTATTGGGTTTTGCTATATAATCTATATTAACACTGTAACTTTCTTCTTTTTTAAATTCTCTTGGTAAATCAATAATTATTTTTTTACCATCGTAGGTATATGGCGCTAGGGTGCCATTTACTTTTATAAAATTAATTTTAAAACCTTTAGCATCTAAAACCAACTCCTTACTTGCATAAAAATAAGGTTTAACATTGAGTGTAACATTGCCTAATACAAAACAGCTATCCCAATTAAGAGCAATATTTAGTTGCATGTGCGTAATGTCCGAAAGCCTTGTATAAGAAGGCATGTAATTCGTTTGCACTTTTATCGCGCTCGTCGAATCGGCTGGCTTTATAACTGTTTTACAACCTAATATTCCGGTTAAAAGCAAAAAGTAAATGGCAGTTTTTTGTAGCTTATTTTTCATTTAAATAATTTTCTAAGTGGGCGATAAATTGATTTTTGAATTCGGCATAGTAAATACCGGTAGCAGGACCCGAATAACCGGTATGGATATTTCTTACTTTACCTTTTTTATCAATAATAATTAGGGTAGGAAATGCAACAAAATTATCCAACATGGGTAATGCTTTATTTACACTTCCTTTCTGTGTATTTCCTGCTATAACTAAGGGATAGGTAATATTTAATTGGGTTTTAAAATTGCTTATATTTTTTTTAACAATATTGATATCTTCACTTTTTTCAAAACACAATCCAATTATTTCTAAGCCTTTGCTTTGGTATTGCTGATAAATATTTGTCATCAGCTTGCTTTCGTCTAAACAATTTGGACACCAAGAGCCCATGATTTGCAAAAGCACTACTTTGCCTTTAAAACGTGCATCTTCGAGCGTAATCGGCTTGTTGTTTAGGTCTGGAAATTCGAATTGTATACTTTGGAATCCTTGTTTTAAAAAAGTTAATTTTTCGGCATCTGGCAAAGCTGCTTTAGGATTAAAACTAGCTTTCCAAAATTCTTTGCTGTTCAATCCAGCATAAAACACACCATTGCTAATCATATTGTTTTGTGGATTAAAATCGGCAACTACTAAATAGGCATGTGAACCATCAAAAGTTGATAGCCTTATTTTTTCTCCATCAAAAACCCCTTCTAAAAATCGATAATCACCTGTGCTGGTTAAAAAAGTACCGGTAATTTTTGTTGCACTTGATTGGAATTTTCCAATGGCATCGCTACTATCTTTAAATGCGGTATCGAAAAATTTTACATCCCAGGTATTATTAAGGCTTAGTGCTGTTGTATGTGATTCATCAAATCTTGTTTGCTTGATACTTGCTTCAAAAGGCATACTCGTATTTCCTTTGGGCAAATGTCTAGTCCAGCGTCCTTGCATTTTTGTTGCACTTACTTTAACCATAAATTCGGCATCAAAAAAAGGCAAAGTAATTAATACACTATCTCCAATTAAACTAAAATCGTTTACCCTTATCGTATCTTCTGCATTGATAATATTCATGACTATACCCGATTGTTTTGTTTCGATATCAAAAACAAATGGAATACTTATTTCGTCTTTTCTAATTAAGCTGCCTCTCCATTTTCCAGCAGAAATATTTATTTTTTGTCCAAATGAAACGCTAGCTAAATGTAAGAAGAGGACTAGGGCAAGGCTATATTTTAATCTTTTCATATTTTTTTCCATTTGTAATGGATTGTTGATGTTTTAAAATCCAAAGAAATTACTAAATTGCAATATAAACATATCATTTAAAATGCTTCAAAAATATATTTATAGATTTCTATGCTGTTTCATCATTTTGGTGTCACCTATAACTTTATTGGCACAAACCAAAGCAGAAAAAAACGCCATCAAGAAAGAATTGAAAGCTTTTAAGAAAATGAAAGCAGTTGATATTCGTAAAATGAAAATCAACCTTGAAGAGCAATTGGAAGAAAAAGATATCGAAATAAACATTTCACATAAGAAAGCAGATACCATGCAAGCCTATTTGTATGGCATGCAAAATAAATACAACGAATTGCAAAAAAACTGCGGCAACAAAACCACTAGAGTATATGGTGTCTTAAGTGCAGTCCAGGCCAAAGGCTATTATTATCGAATTCAATTAGGGGCTTTTAAGAACTTCGATTTAAAAAATAAAATAAACAAAGACGATCAAAGTATTCAAGTAGAGTATTTGAAAGGATTAGAAAAATACATGATTGGCTTGTTTTTTTCTATAGAAGATGCAGCGGCTTACCGAAAAGATATTCAACAAATGGGCATTAAAGATGCATTCATTGTTCCTTATAAAGATGGCATCAGAATTACACATCAAGAAGCTAGAGAAGGCATAGCTGCTCAATCTGCAGCTCCAGCGCAATAATAACTTTATAAAATAAAAAAGCCCAAAGAAATTTCATTGGGCTTTTTTATTTTATAAATAGGAAATTTTTTATTTCAATACTTCGCGTGAAATGACAATTCTTTGTATCTCTGAAGTACCTTCATATATTTGGGTGATTTTCGCATCACGCATTAATCTTTCTACGTGGAATTCTTTTACGAATCCATAACCACCATGAATTTGAACAGCTTCCACTGTTGTTTTCATTGCGGTTTCTGATGCAAATAATTTTGCCATCGAACTTGCTTGCGCATAATCTTGGTGATTATCTTTTAACCAAGCCGCTTTTAAACACAATAACCTAGCTGCTTCAATTTCCGTAGCCATATCTGCTAATTTAAATTGAATGGCTTGGTGATTAGAGATGGTAGTACCAAAAGCTTTTCTTTCTTTTGAATAAGCAAGTGCCAGTTCATAAGCGCCAGATGCAATGCCCAATGCTTGTGCAGCGATTCCAATTCTACCACCTGCCAATGTTTTCATTGCAAATTTAAAACCAAAACCATCTTCACCAATTCTATTTTCTTTAGGAACTTTCACATCTGTAAATAATAGTGAATGGGTATCTGATCCCCTAATACCTAATTTATTTTCTTTTACCCCCACTTCGAATCCTGGCATTCCTCTTTCTACAATTAAAGCGTTGATGCCTCGGTGTCCTTTACTCACATCGGTTTGCGCAATTACGATATAAGTACTTGCAGAGCTACCATTGGTAATCCAGTTTTTAGTACCATTCAATAAATAATGGTCTCCCATGTCGATGGCTGTTGTTTGTTGACTAGTTGCATCCGAACCTGCTTCTGGTTCCGATAAACAAAAGGCACCAATTTTTTCGCCAGTTGCCAAAGGCACTAAGTATTTTAATTTTTGTTCTTCATTTCCATAAGCTTCTATACCGTAGCATACCAAGGAATTATTTACCGAAACAACAACCGAAGCAGAAGCATCTACCTTTGAAAGTTCTTCCATGGCTAAAACATATGAAATAGCATCTAGTCCAGACCCTCCGTATTTAGGATCAACCATCATACCTAAAAATCCTAATTCGGCTAATTTTTTTATTTGCTCTGCAGGAAATTGTTGTTTTTCATCTCTTTCAATCACTCCTGGTTTTAATTCATTTTGCGCAAAATCTCTTGCTGCTTTTTGAATCATTAAATGTTCTTCTGTAAGTTCGAAATGCATATGATATTTTTATTATAGGTTGATATTTAATTAGATTGTTTAATTTTTTCAATAATATTTGAAGTAGAATAACCTGGTACAAAGTCCATTGTTTCTACTTTTCCGCCATTGTTTAACACTACATCTGCACCTACTATTTGATCGATGCGGTAGTCGCTTCCTTTGACTAAAATATCGGGGATTAAAAAGCTAATAAGCTCTTGAGGAGTTTCTTCATCAAAAAGAATTACGGCATCTACAAATTGTAAAGAGGCTAATATTAATGCCCTTGATTGTTCGTCTTGAATGGGTCTGCTATCTCCTTTTAATCTACGAACGGAAGCATCTGTATTTAATCCAATAATTAATTTACCACCTAAAGAGGCTGCTCTGGCAAGGTAATCGATATGTCCAAAATGAATAATATCAAAACATCCATTGGTGAAAACAATTTTCAAGCCCATGTATTTCCAAACATCCATGAGTCCAGACACTTCTTCTTTCCTCATGATCTTGGATTTTACTTTCATCAGTTTTTCCATCGCTTAAGCTTGTTTTCTTTTAATCAAAAATACAAAGAATAAACTGATTGATCCCACTACTAGGATAGATAAAATTTGGGAACCATGGCTAATGGCAGCATAGCTTAAGCCATCGTTTTCTTTTATGCCAAAGACCAATAAAGAAATACTAACGGCTGCTTCAAAGGCCCCAATTCCGCCTTGTACAGGAGCAGACATGCCAATTCCACCTGCCACCATAACAAATAAGCCAATAGATAAATTTAATTGACTGGTTGCAGGTATAGCAAAAAAGCATAAATAAGTAGCTAAAAAATAACAAGCCCAAATGCCAACCGATAGGCCAAAAAATCGCAGCCTATTTTTTAATTCCAAAACCGAAAGCAATCCTTTTTTTAAGGATAATATAAAAGTTTTTATTTTTTGAGTGATATGCCATGCGTTTATTTTTTTTCTTACTAAGAAAAATAAAATACCTAGCACTAAACTCATCCCAATGGCAGGTATAATTAAATCAACGGCACTGTTCAATTTAGTAAAAAGAGGACTTATAAAATTTTCAAATACAAAAACATTGATTTCTTTATACAATATTAAAATTGCGAGTAAGCCTAATCCTAATAGAAAAATGACATCGATAATTCGTTCTACTACTACCGTTCCAATAAGTGTAGAAATGGGCATTTGATCTGTTTTGTTAAGTACGGCACACCTAGAAACTTCTCCCATTCTAGGGAAAGCCAAATTGGCCAGATAGCCTATCATTACTGCATAAAACGTATGAGTTGTTTTGGCTTGGTAGCCAATGGGTTCAAATAACATTTTCCAGCGCAATGCCCTTAACCAATGTGCAAAAATAGAAACCACTACCGATAAAGCAACCCAATAATAGTTCGCTGATTTTAAACTTTCGCCTAATAGCAATAAGTTTTGATTGCGAAAACTAAACCATAAAAGGGCGCCGCCTAATCCTAAAAATAAAATGTATTTGAGGGTGCTTTTCAACGATTTATACTAAGCGGTTTTGTTCGTCTGTGAAAATAGAAATGGGCTGATGATTTTTAGCTGCTTCAAATTCCATGCTTGCGTAGGAAATAATAATGACGATATCTCCTACTTGTACTTTTCTAGCAGCTGGTCCATTTAAACAAATGGTACCCGATGCACGTTCGCCTTTAATTACATAGGTTTCAAATCGTTCGCCATTATTGATATTCACCACTTGAACTTTTTCATGTGCAATAATATTGGCTGCATCCATTAAATCTTCGTCGATAGTAATGCTGCCAACATAATGAAGTTCGGCTTGCGTAACCTTTACGCGATGAATTTTAGATTTTAATATTTCTATATGCATAGTGGGGCAAAGGTAAAATAATTTAGATTGCTATTCAAGCAACATATTGTCTATTAATCGAACACTTGGAAAGCGAAGGGCAACAATGGCAACTGGCGCCAGATGTTTGCTGCTATCCCATGTTTTAAGGTCTTCTTGTGCAACAATGGCAAAATATTCAAGCTTAACATTGTCAATTGATTGGAGGGCTTGCTCGGCGC
>CANJWU010000014.1 GCA_947478655.1 Sphingobacteriales bacterium
ATTATCATTTGCAACCATAATACCAATTCCACCATTTAAATTTGGCATATATTGATCGTAAGAGAAAGCTGTATTTCGGTAAGCTTTATTAATTCCTGGCCATTGGTTACGGTGGTTTAAAATAACCCTTGGGCCATCTGCAGTACCAGCAAACGCAGGATTTAAGTAAAGTGGCGCTGCGTAAAACTGCGAATAATGAGGGTCTTGCGCTTTAACAGTTGTTAAGGCTAATAAACCAAAAAATAATAATCCTAATTTCTTTTTTAACATAGGTAAAAACAATTTTAGAATATCTGCTATTCTAAGTCAGAACATCAAATATAGATAAAATATTTATTGAATAAAAATAGGCAATTTTATAGACTAATATCCGTTTAAACAGGAATTTTAATGAAATTTAGGGCTTTTTGTAAGAATTAGCCTTATTTTTAGGCTTATCGCAATTATGAAAATCAAGAAATACCTCTTTTTTTGCCTTTTTTTAGGCTTTTCTGCACATTCGGGTTTAACCATGGCCCAGCAGTTAAATTCCTATAAACTAAACTGGAGTGTCAACGAATTCGCAGACGTCCAATCGAAGTCCCAAAAAGTGGAATTGTTTGACGATGCCATTTTTGATGTACAACTGAAGCACATGCCCATTTGGAATAAAAAGTTTGCAGGTAATTTTACCGATGCTGTTTTAGTCAATCCAATTTACGAGCCTACTGGCATTGCATACGAAAACTTAATCACTGCGCAATTAACTTCGGCAGCAAGTATTCATGCTGCCATTGTTTTTGAAAAGAAAATTCCTTCTTTGCTTGTTTCAATTATACCCTTCAGAAAAAATACTGAAACCGGAAAAATCGAAAGATTAGTTTCTTTTGATGTAAAATTACTTACAACTGGCCTAAAGAAAAATATTTTAAATACGAGGAATTATGCCTCGAATTCTGTTTTAAAAAATGGCACCTGGACTAAACTAGGTATTACCAACAATGGTATTTACAAAATTGGTTTTGCTGAATTAAAAAAGATGGGCATCAACCCAGAAACCATTGATCCAAGAAATATTCGCATTTATGGAAATGGTGGTGGGATATTGCCAGAAATCAACAGCGCCAGCAGATACGACGATTTAATTGAAAATCCGATTTTGGTTTTTGGAGAAGCCGATGGCAAATTTAACGAATCAGACTACCTCTTGTTTTATGCCTTTGGACCAAATAATATTTATCCAGATACCATTCAAAATACTTTTTCGCATACGACCAATTCTTATTCTTTAAAAAGTAATTATTTTATCACGGCAGATATAGGACCAGGTAAAAGGATTGCCAACCAAGAAAGCTTAAACGAAGTACCCAATAAAATTATTGACACTTATAATTATTTTGAATTACATGAATTGAATAATTCTACTGGAGTAAATTTGACAATTAAAAGTGGTAGAGAAAGATGGGGAGAAGAATTCAGTAATTTACTTTCTTATGATTTTAATTTTACGCTGCCAACATTGGCTGCCGGAAAACCACTGAAATTTAGGGCAGATTTAATTGGTCGATCGCAAAACCCCGCCAATAGCTCATTTGTGATTAAAGCAAATGGTACGACAACCAATAACTTAACTTGTTCGGGTGTAGAGTTTAGTTATGATGCAGCATACGGATCGATTGTCAGTACAGGCTATACCACTGTTCCCAATCCATCTGAGAACCTGCTTATCAATATTACCTATAACAAACCAGACTTAACTGCAACTGGATATTTAAATTTTATTCAAATTAACGCCATCAGCAAATTAAAATTGAATGGTAATTTTTTAAATTTTAGGAGCATTGAAAGTTTTGGCAAAGGTAAAATTAGTCAGTTTAATATTGATGCCATTAACCCAAGCGAAATAACCATTTGGGACATTACCAACAAAACAAATCCGGTCAATCAATTATATACTGTAAACAATAACCTTGCACAGTTCATCAATAAAACAGAGCTATTAAAAGAGTATGCCGTATTTAAAGGAACAGATTTTCCAAAGCCCGAAATATTAGAAAAAATAGACAACCAAGATTTACACGGACTCGATTTTGCAGATCTTATTATTATTTCCGCACCAGATTTTTTAGCTGAAGCAGAGCGCTTAGCTGCCTTTAGAAGAACGAATAATAATTTGCGTGTATTGGTAATAACAGAAGATAAAATTTTTAATGAATTTAGTTCAGGTGCTAAAGATGCAAGTGCCATTAGGGATTTTGTGAAAATGTTTTACGATAGAGCTGGGACCAATGAAGCAAATATGCCAAAATATTTATTGCTATTTGGCGATGGCTCTTACGATAATATTGGTTATGTAAAAAACAATACCAATTTTGTAAGCTCTTTTGAAAGCAGGAATTCGCACTCGCCTTTTGGCTCTTATGTGAGCGATGATTTTTTTGGTTTGCTCGACGAAACCGAGGGTGATTTTGACTACAACGGAAATCCAGTATATGGTGCCGCTGCCTTAGACGTAGCGGTTGGAAGAATGCCTATTCAATCGGCTTTAGAAGCAAAACAAATGGTCGATAAATTAATTTTATACAGCAGCTTAAGAGGCGACTGGAAAAATAAATATGTGTTAGTCGCCGACGATCAAGATGGAAACTTGCATTTAAATCATGCCGAAAATCATTACCGAACCATTAGAAGCTTAAGCAATAATTATAATATTGATAAAATTTATTTAGATGCCTATCCGCAAATTAGTACGCCTGCCGGAAGCCGCTATCCAGAAGTAAACAATGCCATTAACCAAGCAATGGCTTCAGGCGCATTAGTGATTAATTATATTGGTCATGGTGGAGAAGTTGGTCTTGCACACGAAAAGGTTGTAACACTAGATGATATTCGTTCTTGGAAAAACAAATCGAGTATGCCACTGCTTTTTACCGCAACTTGTTCGGTCAGTAGATGGGATGACCCTGCATTTCAATCGGCAGGAGAACAATGCTTATTAAACGCCGAAGGTGGCGCTATTGCTATGTTTACCACCACCCGTGTGGTTTTTGCAAACGAAAACGAAGCCATTAACCAAAGTTTTATCAAAGCCCTTTTTGATGCTACGAATATTGGTAGTAATAATACGCTTGGTGATTTATTTAGAAAAAGCAAAAACCTAAACGGTTTAGGCTTGACTATTAATCAAAGAAATTTTTCTTTATTGGGTGATCCTTCTTTGCCGTTTGCAATTCCGCAATACCGAATCGTTACCCAAAAAGTAAATGAAAAATTAATTAGTACTAAAAATTTAGATACGTTAAAAGCACAGAGTTTAGTGAATATCAAAGGATATATTGCCGATCAAAATGGCAATAAACTAAACAATGTTTCGGGTGTTTTATACCCAAGTATTTTTGACAAAAAAACGACCATGAAAACGCTTGGGCAAGATTTAGGTGTGAATGGTAGTAAGGTGCAAAATTTCGACATTCAAAAAAATATTATTTACAAAGGTAAAGTAAGCGTAACAAATGGCTCGTTTGATTTTAGTTTTGTGGTGCCAAAAGATATTTCGTATCAAGCAGGCGCTGGCAGACTCAGTTACTATGCGCAAGTGGGCGCACAGGAGGCCATTGGATCATTTGACAGTATTATTATTGGTGGTTCTGCTAATACTAGTAATTCGGATAAAATTGGACCAGAAATTAAAACCTATTTGAATTCCGAAAACTTTGTCATGGGCGGCATTACCAACGAAAATCCTAATTTAATTGTGAAGTTAAAAGACACCAATGGTATTAACACCGTTGGGAATGGAATTGGACATAATTTAATCGCTACGATTACTAAAGATACAAAGTCGGAAACAATCGATTTAAATCAATATTACGAATCAAAATTAGATAGCTATCAAGAAGGAGAAATTAATTACCCTTTCAATAAATTGGCCGCTGGAAATTACACTTTAAAAATTAAAGCCTGGGATGTTTTCAATAATTCGTCAGAAAGTAATACTGCATTTACTGTTGTATCTTCTGAAGGATTACAATTACAACATGTGTTGAATTACCCTAATCCTTTTACTACGCAAACAGATTTTCAGTTTGAGCACAATGGCGGAAGCGAAAACTTACAAGTACAAGTACAAATATTTACCGTTTCTGGCAAATTGGTGAAAACGATCAATCAAAACACAAGCGGTAATGGCGCAAGAGTAACCGGCATTTTATGGGACGGTAAAGATGATTTTGGCGATAAAATAGGCAGAGGCGTTTATGTATACCGATTAAAAATTCGCACAGCAAATGGGCAAAGTGCCGAAAAAACAGAAAAGCTCGTATTGTTAAATTAAGCTTTTGCCTTATTTTTCTATCTTTGAAAATAGTGGCAATCGCATACAAATTATTTTAGATGAAATTAAAAAGTAAAAATTCAGTTGTTGTTGGAAAAACTATTTTTTTCGCTGCCTTGCTTTGCGGAATAATGCAAAGTGCTTCGGCGCAAATTAGCACGCAAAACTTAAATGGAAATGGTGATGCGGTAAATGCCATTACCACTGCGGTGCCTTTTTTATTAATTGGTCCAGATTCTAGAGCAGGTGCCATGGGCGATGGTGGTGTGGCGAGCAGCGCAGATGTGAATTCAAATCATTGGAATCCTTCTAAGTTTGCTTTTGTTGAAAGACCTTATGCCATTGGAATTTCTTATACCCCATGGTTACAAAAATTAGTGCCAGATATTAACCTTGCTTATTTATCGGGCTATTATAAATTAGACAACAAGCAAGTGTTTGGCGCATCTTTAAGATACTTTTCTTTAGGTGATATAACCTTTACCGACAATGCCGGAAATGTAACCGGGCAAGGTAATCCAAACGAATTTGCACTCGATTTATCTTATACCAGAAAACTTTCAGACAGACTAGGATTAGGAACTGCATTTCGATTTATTAATTCGGATTTAGCGCAAGGACAATTGGCCGCATCGGGCCAAGACATTATGCCAGGAAGAAGTGTGGCAGTAGACGTATCTACTTATTATCAAAATCCAGATTTAATTGTTGATGGTAAAAGAACAACCTTAACTTTTGGTGCATGCGTTTCGAATGTTGGCGCTAAAATGAATTATACAAATTCTACGGATCGCTTTTTTATTCCCACTAATTTAAAAATTGGTATTGGTGGAAAAATGAAATTAGATGACTACAACGAAATTTCTGCCTTTGTGGAAGCCAATAAGTTATTAGTGCCTACGCCTCCTATTTACGCATACGATACTTTAAATAATCCTATTTATAATTTAGATGGTACTCGAAAAATTATTTCGGGTAAAGATCCAAATGTTTCTGTACCAACTGGTATCATGCAATCGTTTAATGATGCGCCTGGTGGCATGCAAGAAGAATTTAGAGAAATATATTATTCAGCTGGTTTTGAATATTGGTACGACAAACAATTTGCCTTAAGAGCTGGCTACTTTTACGAACATCCAACAAAAGGTGATAGACAATACTTTACCATTGGTGCAGGTATTAAATACAATATTTTTGGAATCGATCTTTCTTATTTAATTCCAACCAAACAACAAAATCCATTAGAGAACACCTTAAGATTCTCGCTTACCTTTAACTTCGAAGACATAAAAACCAATGAAAATTAAAATAGGATTTGGTTTTGATGTTCACCAGTTAAAAATGGGTCATCCATTTATTATGGGTGGCGTTAACCTTGCACACGATCGAGGCGCCTTTGGACATTCGGACGCAGATGTTTTATTACATGCTATTTGCGATGCCATATTAGGCGCTGCAAACCTGAGAGACATTGGTTTTCATTTCCCGAATACCGATGAAAAATGGAAAGGTGTTTCTAGTATACTATTACTTCAAGAAGTAATGAAATTAATTGCAGCGAAAAACTTTGCATTAGGTAATATCGATTGCATGATTTGTTTAGAGGCTCCGAAAATTAATCCGCATATTCCGGAAATGAAAAAAAATATAGCGACAGCAATTAGCATTTCGGAAGAAGATATTTCTATTAAAGCAACCACCAATGAACAGATGGGTTTTATTGGAAGAGCAGAGGGTGTTGTTGCTTATGCCGTTGTGTTATTAGAAAAAACTATTTAAACCCTCTTTGTCTTTTTGCTTCGAATGTCAAGATAGCCGCGGCATTAGAGACATTCAAAGAATCTATTTTCCCCAACATTGGTATTTTTATTTGGCTTGCATTTGCTAACCAATAATCAGACAAGCCAGTTGCCTCTGTGCCTAAAATAATGGCTGAAGGTTTACAAAAATCAACATGATGGTAATCATCTTGTGCCGTTAAGGCAGCGGCATAAGCTTTGATTTTATTTTTTTGTAACCAATGAAATAATTCTTCCGAACTACACACAACCATTGGAACGGTAAACACACAACCCACACTAGAACGAATCACATTTGGATTGAATAAATCTGTTTTTAAATCGCAAACAATTAAGGCGTCTATTTTTGCAGCATCTGCCGTTCGTAATACAGCGCCTAAATTACCTGGTTTTTCTACTGCTTCGAGCACCAATAACAATGGATTTTCGGTCAGTGTTAAATCTTCCAATGCTAAAAAAACAGGTTTAATTAAGGCCAATAAGCCATCTGAATTTTCGCGATAGGCCATTTTTGCAAAAACTTCTTTAGTCACTGGATAAATTTGATCGGCAGGAAAATGTTCGATATGCCCGGCGATTTCTTCGCAATAATATAAGGAAGCTATTTCGTGCCCAGCGCTTAAGGCTAAAGCAATTTCTCTTTTCCCTTCTACCACAATTAAGCCTTCTGATTTACGTTCAGCTGATTTCTCAATTAAGCGAATAATATGTTTAATCTTTGGATTTTGTAAACTAGAAATTAGTTCGGAATGCAGCATTTAGATTTTATTTTCTAATGGATCAATACCACAATTACAATTGCCTGCGCATTTGCCTTTTGCAGTAAAATTACGATAAATCATTTTGCCCAAATAGACAAGCGCAGCAAGCACCAATAATCCGACTAATATTTCCTGAACCATATACAAATATAAAAATATTATCAATGTGCGGCCAGCCAATTTTCGCCTATGCCAATTTCAACTAAAATTGGCACCGCTAGTGGTAGCGCATTTTTCATGTTTGTTTCAATAATAACCTTCATTTGATCAACTTCTTGCAAAGGCACTTCGAAAACCAATTCGTCATGCACTTGCATGGTCATTTTAGATTGCAAACCTTGCGCCTTTATCGCTGCATGAATTTTTATCATGGCCATTTTAATCATATCGGCTGCCGATCCTTGAATAGGCGCATTAATAGCATTTCGTTCTGCAAAGCCTCTCACCGTTGCATTGGCTGAATTAATATCTCTAAGGTAACGCCTGCGTTTCATGATGGTTTCTACATAGCCGTTTTCTCTGGCGAAATCGATTGTTTGCGCCATATAATTTTTAATTTTAGGGAATTGAATAAAATATTGCTCAATAATTTCTGCCGCTTCTTTTCTTGGAATATTTAAATTTTGCGATAAACCAAAAGCAGATTGACCATAAATAATTCCAAAATTAACCGCCTTTGCATTTCGTCTTTGTTCTGCCGTTACCTCTTCCACTGCTACATTATAAATATTAGCAGCTGTTGCCGTATGAATATCTAAACCATTTACAAAAGCCTGTAACATGTTTTCTTCTTTTGCCATTTCGGCAATAACCCTTAATTCAATCTGCGAATAATCGGCAGAAATAATTACATGATTCGCATCTTTTGCAATAAATGCTTTTCTCACTTCTCTTCCGCGAGCCGTTTTAATGGGAATATTTTGCAAGTTTGGATTATTAGAACTCAATCTGCCAGTGGCTGCAACCGCCTGATTATAGGAGGTGTGAACCCTGCCTGTTTTTGGATTAATCATTTCTGGCAATGCATCTACATAAGTAGATTTTAATTTTTGTAAAGTTCTAAAACTTAAAATATGTTGCACAATTTGGTGCTTAGGTGCTAGTAGCGATAAAATATCTTCGCCTGTTTGGTACTGCCCTGTTTTTGTTTTTTTTGCTTTAGGGTCGAGTTGTAATTTATCGAACAATACTTCTCCTAATTGTTTAGGCGAAGCAATATTAAATTTTACACCGGCCAATTCAAATATTTCTTTTTCTGCTATGTCTATATCTACCGCTAGTTCTTTTGATAATAACGCCAATACCTCTTTATCGATTTTCACGCCTTCAAATTCCATGTCGGCTAAAACATATACCAATGGATTTTCTACATTACTTGCTAAATCGCTTGCCTGAGTTGCGGTTAACATGGGCTCGAACACTTCTTTTAATTGCAAGGTAATATCTGCGTCTTCGGCTGCATATTCTTTCACTACCTCTACGGCTACATCTCTCATGCTGCCTTGGGTTTTACCCTTTTTACCTATTAATTCTGTAATAGACACGGGCGAATATTGTAAGTAATTTTCTGCAAGTACATCCATGCCATGTCTGGCATCGGCATCAATTAAATAATGGGCCAACATAGTATCAAACAATACACCTTTCACTTCAATACCATACCACTTCAATAATAAAATATCGTATTTAATATTTTGGCCTATTTTCTGAATGGCTGGATTTGCGAGTACTGATTCAAATTCTTTTAATATAGCCATTGCTTCGTTTCGAACTTCCGACAAAGGAACATAATAAGCCTCTCCTTTTTTAAATGAAAAAGATAGTCCTACTAGCTCTGCCATATTTGCATCGGTCGAAGTAGATTCTGTATCAAAACAGATAGCACTTTGCGCATTTAATTGCTCAATTAAATTTTGTCTTGCAGCTGGTGTATCTACTAAATGATAAACATGCTCGGTATCTTGGATTGTTTTAAAACTAATTAAGGCCAGCTCTTCACTATCTTCATGTTGCTCAAAGGCAGCAGCATTAGGACTTCCAAACAAATCCATCTGGGAAGTATTATTCGATTTTACCGTTTCAGTTATTTTAAAATCTTCGCCAAAAACCCGACGACCCAATGTTTTGAATTCTAATTCTGCAAATAAAGGTTCTAATAATTCTCTGTCTGGCGCTTCTAATAATAAAGCGGCTTCGTCTAAATCGACTGGCACATCTAAAATAATAGTGGCTAATTTTTTAGAGAGTAAGCCTTGCGCTTGAAAGTTTTCGACATTTTCTTTTTGCTTACCTTTTAATTCGTGTGCATTTGCAAAAATATTTTCCATCGATCCATAACGACGAATTAATTCTTTCGCTGTTTTTTCGCCGATGCCGGGTATGCCGGGTATATTATCTACTGCATCTCCCCATAAACCTAATATATCAATGACTTGATGCACATGCTCAATCTCCCATTTCTTAAGCACTTCAGCCACTCCCATAATCTCCACATCATTTCCCATTCTAGCGGGCTTGTAAATAAAAATATTTTCAGAAACCAATTGCGCAAAATCTTTATCGGGTGTCATGCAATAAACAGTATAGCCTTCTTTTTCTGCTTTTTTGGCTAATGTGCCAATAATGTCATCGGCTTCGAATCCGTCTTTTGTTATAACAGGAATTTTGAATCCTTCGATTAATTGAAATACGTAGGGTAATGCTGCCGATAAATCTTCGGGCATGGCCTCTCTGTGTGCTTTGTATTCAACAAAATCGGTGTGACGTTCGGTTGGTGCTTGCGTATCAAAAACCACTGCAATGTGACTTGGTTTTTCTCTTCTCAATAATTCTAATAAAGTATTGGCAAAGCCAAATACCGCCGAAGTATTGAGGCCGTTCGAAGTAAATCTTGGCGATTTACTCAAAGCGAAATGTGCGCGATAAATCAACGCCATTCCATCTAATAAGTATAATTTCTTGTCTTGCATATGCTAGTTCCAAAGTTATCATATTCTTCATATTTATTAGTCTATTAAGGTACCTGATTTTAACATTTTCTGAATAATTCTTAGCTTTAGGCATGGGAAAATTAATGAGCGAATTCCATGCAAATCAGAAAAAAATGAAAACACGCTGCGATTGGTGCTTATCGGACCCCATTTATATTCAATACCACGATGAGGAATGGGGAAAAGAATGCCACGACGATCGCGTGCTTTTTGAGTTCCTGATTTTGGAAAGTGCGCAAGCAGGATTGAGCTGGCTAACGGTGCTCAAAAAAAGAGCAGGTTACAAAAAAGCCTTTGCTAATTTTGATGCAAAAAAAGTGGCTAAATTTGACGAAGCTAAAATCGAAGCACTCCTGCAATTTGATGGAATTATTCGAAATAGACTTAAAATAAAATCGGCCATTAGTAATGCGCAAATATTTTTATCCTTACAAAAAGAATACGGCAGTTTTGATGCTTATTTATATTCTTTTATGCCTAATAATAAACCCATTATCAATAAAAGAAAATCGCTCAAAGACTTGCCTGCAAGTAGTGTGGAGTCTGACGCTATTAGTAAAGATTTAAAGAAAAGAGGATTTAAGTTTTTTGGAACGACTATTTGTTATGCCCATATGCAAGCAACGGGAATGGTAAACGACCATTTAATTACTTGTCATTGCTATTGATTTACAGCTCCACCGAAGGATCCCAAAAAACTTTTTTGAAATTAATAATTTGATCTTGCTCGATTTGATGCCCTTCTGAAATCAATAACTCTTCCATTAAGTTTTCGCCGGGAAAATGATGTTTGCCAGATAACATACCATTTCTATTGACTACTCGATGTGCAGGTACATCTAGCATTTGATGAGAGGCATTCATGGCCCAACCCACCATTCTTGCTGCATTTTTAGCGCTTAAATATTGCGCAATTGCGCCGTAAGAACTCACTCTACCCTGGGGTATTTTTTTTACTACGGCATAAACCTGCTCAAAAAAATTATTTTCTAATTTACTCAAAACTAAATTTTAAATAATTAATATTTTTACCCACTGCTAAATATTTTTTTTCATAAGTAGTTTGAATTTGCAATAATTCATCTAGCAATTCATCTTGATATAAATCGGTTGTGGCGGCCAACACTTTAATTGGTTTGTCTTGTATTAAGGTGTTGGTATAAGTATACAAAGCATCGCTATCTGTTTTAAGATGCACAATTCCGTTCGGTTTGAGTATATTTTGATAGTAAGTTAAGAACCGAACAGAGGTGAGCCTTTTTCTTTCTCGACTAATTTGAGGCTGAGGATCTGGAAAAGTAATCCATATTTCTGAGATTTCTGCAGCTGAAAAATGATCTAAAATATTTTCAATTTCTATTCTCAGAAATGCCACATTTTGCATGTTGTTTTCTATGGCTGTCTTTGCTCCTCGCCATATCCTTGACCCTTTAATATCTATCCCAATAAAGTTTTTATCAGGATACTTTTCGGCTAGATTAACCGTATACTCGCCTCTTCCGCAACCTAATTCTAATACAATCGGATGGCTATTCTTAAAATAATTTGCCCCCCAAAAGCCTTTATGTACGGGCTCCATCTCAAATACATTCGCAAATGTTGCAATTTCGATAAAGCGTTTTAATTTATCTTTTCCCAATTGGTTTATAATTTTAGCAAAGGTTGTAAAAATATTGCATTTTATAATTGCCTTTTGCTATGATTTATGTTATAAATTATGAGAAGATAAATGTATTTTTGAGAATTAATAGGAATTCGTATTGCGCATGAATAAAGATTCGAAAATATATATTGCTGGCCACAGAGGTATGGTTGGTTCTGCCATTTTAAGAAAATTAACCGCCGCTGGTTTTCAAAATATAATTTGTAAAACATCTGCCGAATTAGATTTAAGAAATCAATTGGCCGTTATGCAGTTTTTTGAAAAAGAAAAACCAGCCTATGTATTTTTAGCCGCTGCGAAGGTTGGTGGAATTGTAGCGAATAATACTTATCGTGCAGATTTCTTGTACGAAAATCTGGCTATACAAAACAACATTATCCACGCTGCCCATATTCATCAAGTTACTAAACTTTTATTCCTAGGTTCTTCTTGCATTTATCCAAAATTAGCCCCGCAGCCATTAAAAGAAGAAAGCCTGTTAACCGGTTTATTAGAATACACCAACGAACCTTATGCCATTGCAAAAATTGCTGGCATTAAAATGTGCGAAGCTTATAGAAGTCAATATGGTTCGAATTTTATTGCTGTTATGCCAACCAATTTATATGGCTACAACGATAATTACCATCCACAAAATTCACATGTGTTGCCTGCTTTAATTAGGAAATTTCACGAAGCAAAAGTAAATGGGGCAAGCCATGTAGAAATATGGGGCACCGGCACACCCCTTCGCGAATTCTTATTTGCAGACGATTTAGCCGATGCTTGTTATTTCTTGATGCAAAATTATGATGGTGCGGAATTTTTAAATGTGGGTGTAGGTCATGATATCAGCATTAATGATTTAGCACTGCTCATTAAACAAATTATTGGTTTTGATGGCGAAATAAAATTTGATACGACTAAGCCAGATGGCACGCCAAGAAAATTGATGGATGTGAGTAAACTCAGCGCATTAGGTTGGACTTACCAAACCGAATTAGCCGAAGGCATTGAATTGGCTTATGCAGATTTTTTAAGTAAAAATTAATTACCAGAAAAATTCGCTTTTCTTTTTTCTAAAAACGCAGTCGTCCCTTCTTTAAAATCTTTTGTTCCAAAACAAGCGCCAAAGTTTTCGATTTCGCTTGCATATCCATTCTGGCCTTCTTCAAAACCAGCGTTCACAGATTTAATGGCATAACTAATTGCAACCGGAGATTTAGTAATAATCTTCGATACAATTTCTTCGCATTTAGCAATTAAATTTTCGGGCGCTACTACATGGTTCACCAATCCCATTCTATATGCTTCGGCCGCATTGATTACATCGGCGGTAACAATCATTTCCATTGCTCTGCCTTTGCCAATTAATTGCGCTAATCGTTGTGTGCCGCCATAACCAG
>CANJWU010000015.1 GCA_947478655.1 Sphingobacteriales bacterium
CAAGCGCTCGAAGCACTCAACGAAGAATTTAGATAAAAAAAATAGCGCTTATTCAGCGCTATTTTTTTTGATAAATATTTTGTGGTATTGTAAATAGGATATCCAAAGAATAGCCATAATTACTAATGGAAAATAGGTGAGCCCTGTAAATCCATCAACCATTCCATGACTTAAGAATGCAAAAATAAAATTAAATGTAAAACCGGCATAAGCCCATTCTTTAATTTTTGCAGGTACAATAGGAATTAAAAGCGATAGCGCTCCTAATACTTTAAAAACAACTAATATATTGCCAAAGTATGCAGGATAGCCCAAGTGGCTGATTCCTTGTTTTGCCATTTCTGTTTGAGAGGTAAGGGCCGGCATAACACCCTCCATTAAAAAAACAATAATGGTACATACCCAATAAGCTATGATTCCTTTTTTCATAAAATTACCTTCCTTCTTCGTTTAAGATGTTGGTATTACTTTTAATATATTTTAAAATAATGTATAATAAAGATGATAAAGCTGCAGCTGTAATAAAAAAGCCGTTGTAAGTTGTTTTATGTTGTACATAATTACCAGCGATATTAAATAAGGCGAAAATTAAAAAGGTAGCTGCTAAACCATTCTTCTCTTTTTTAATTACTTTTTTCCAACTGAAAGGTAAATTTGGTTTTACAAATTTCGAAAAACTTGGAATAAATGCAGGTGTTTTAGCTGCCCAGTCGGTGTACATTGTACCGAATTTTTTTCTTAAAAATTGTTCTTCTGCAAACATAATGCGTTCGTAATATACCCAGTAGAAAAATCCAAAAGCAATATTGAACCACCAATTTTGTGTTAACAAAGCAGGCCCTAACCACATAAAGAAATTGCCTAAATATAAAGGATGACGAAGGATAGAATAAATACCCGTTGTATTCACCGTATCTGCAACTTGCTCCGTTACATTTCTACCCGAAGTATTGTTTGGCGTATGCCCAACGGTATAGCTTCTAATATATAAGCCTAATAAGCTAATAACTAAACAGAAATATTCAAAGTAGCTCACCGCTTCTGCTGTTTGAAAACAGTTTAAAGTGGGGTTTAATTGCGATTGAATATAAAAGTATATCGCAATAATTAATATAATAATCGGAAGGCTTCCTCTGTATCTAAATAGCCAAATACCTTGTGATTCAAATTCTTCTTGTAATGCCATAGCGGTTAAGGTTATGTTTTATATGATTATATAAGCTCGCACAAAATAGGGATATTTTTTTAATTATAATAGCAGAAATGGCCCTTTCGTGCCAATCTAAATCAAAAAAAAGCCATTGATGGGATCAATGGCTTTTTTTGTATAATGATTTTTTAAAAATTATGCTTTGTTAATTTGGTCAAGGATGCTTTGTATTTGTTCTGCAACGGCTGCTTTTTCCGCATCCAACTTGTGATTCATATCAGATTTTGCATGACTAATATCTCTACTCAATTTTGTTTGTACATGATGCATTTCGTTATGAATTTTCTTGCTAATTACTTCTTCTTGCGCTGCTATTATAGCTTTCATAGTATTGACTTTACTATTCATTACTACAAAAACTACAATCACTAAAACAAGCGCTAAGCCTATACCAGCATAGGCATAGGTAAATTGCTCATCTGCTTTTTCTAAAGTTTTTAATTTTGCTTCTGTCTCTACTCTAAATTCATCAATAGAAGTTTGCGTTAGTTTTAATGAATCATTGGTTGTAGCAATTTTAAAGTTAGCGGAATTTAAAATTTCTTCTACGCTAGTCATTTTATTATTTAATTCTTCAACCGATTGAAATTTACCTTCGATTTCAGCTCTTAAACTATTGGTTGCTTTTTTTGCGGAATTGGCTGCGCCTTCGACTCCTGCAATTCTATCTTCAAAATCTTTTTTCAATAAATAGGGTGAAGGAAGTTTTTGAACAGATTTTCCTGCTGTTGCTGTGGTTGTTGTCGCTGGGCTAGCTGCTACAGTTGTAGTAGTTGTTGCTGGCTTAGTTACAGTTTTAGTTGCTGGACTTGAACTGCCAAGTGGTTTTGATTGAAATTGAGCAAAGCCTTTGTTTACAACAAAGCTAAGGCATACAATCAAGATGAGAGATAGTAATCTTTTCATAACAATGATTTTTGTGTTCTCTAATTTAATAAAAAAATATGATTTTGTATATATTTAAAAATATGTTTAATGTCTTGATAATCAATCATTTATGCTTAAAAATAGATTAAAAAAATCGTAGATTTGTCTTGAAATACCTATAAATGCTGAAAAAAAAGGACCTTATTGTTGAATAAAGTCCTTTTTCGAATTATTTTTTGCTATCTCTTTTTGCTTTTTTATCTGCACGTTTTTCTTTTAAAGATTTAGCAGGTTCTTTTTTTGCTTCTTTGGTGGGTGATTTTTCTTTAGCCATGATTTCTGTTGTTTATATAATACAAGGTAAGTAATATTTTTTAATAGCTGTTTATAAAGTAGATTTTATATTTGCAGCAGCTGAATTTGCACTATTTCTTGCAGATTCGATGCTTTCTGCTCTGGCTAAGCAAACACCCATTCTTCTTTCGCCGTCTACATTTGGTTTGCCAAATAGTCTAATTTGCGTGTTTGGATTTTCGAGCGCTTTTTCTATGCCCGAAAAACTAACCTTATTGGAATTTCCTTTTACTAGAATTACACTAGAGGCAGATGGTCCATGTTGCACAATATTTGGTATGGGTAAATCTAAAATCGCACGCACATGTAAGGCAAATTCGGAAAGGTCTTGCGAAATCATGGTCACCATTCCTGTGTCATGTGGTCGGGGTGATAATTCTGAAAAATATACTTCATCTCCTTTGACAAAAAATTCTACGCCAAATAAACCTTTACCTCCCAAAGCATTTACCACTTTGCTGGCAATGTCTTGTGCTGCCTTTAAGGCATTTTCCGACATAGGATGAGGCTGCCATGATTCTTGGTAATCACCATGTTCTTGACGGTGTCCTATGGGTGCACAAAAAGAAATGCCAGCTTGATGTTTGATAGTGAGTAAAGTGATTTCATAATCAAAATCGACAAAGCCCTCAATAATTACACGACCTTTTCCAGACCTTCCACCTTGTTGTGCGTATTCCCAAGAGGCTAATACATCTTCTTGTTTTTTTATAACGCTTTGTCCTTTTCCCGAAGAACTCATGATTGGCTTAATAACACAGGGTATCCCAATTTTAGCAACAGCGTTCTCAAATTCTTCGAATGTTCCTGCAAATTCAAAAGGAGAGGTTTTTACATTTAATTCATTTGCAGCAAGCGATCGAATGCCTTCTCTATTCATGGTTAACCAAGTGGCTTTTGCCGTTGGAATAACCGTGAAGCCTTCGGCTTCTAATTCAATTAATGTGCTTGTTGCAATAGCTTCTACTTCGGGCACAATATAATCTGGCTTTTCTTTGCGAATAATAGTGGCTAATGCTTCACCATCTAACATCGATACTACATAAGAACGATGTGCGACTTGCATAGCGGGAGCATTGGCGTAGCGATCAACAGCGATTACTTCTACGCCTAATCGTTGAAATTCGATCGCTACTTCTTTGCCTAATTCGCCCGAACCTAACAACATTGCTTTTTTTGCGGTGTTGCTAAGTGGTGTTCCAATAGTAATTGTTTTTTCCATACGGAAAAGTAAGCATATTTTTTATGCGTACAAAAAAATTATTTAGCTAATGAACGTGTATAATTAATAATGCTCCATAACTCGTCTTGGTCCGTAATTTTCTTTAATATTGACCCAATTAATTAAAGTATTTAAGTACATTTATGCTTTATTCGTTTTATAGAATTAATTTGATTTATATAAAAAAGGCAAAATGGAAAGATGCATAGCAATTCCATTTCAACTAATCATTACAATCTCACAATACCTTTATTTATAGATAAGTCCTATCGAGCAAATTTGATTATTAGAAATCACCAGGGGTATTAATAATATGAATTATAAAAAATGGATTTTAGTATTAATCACTAACTTATTAATTGTTGCATTGTTAGGTTTTTTGATGCGATACAAAATTGCTTTTTCTTTCCCATATCTTGAGCAAAAACATTTACAACACGCACATTCACATTTTGCTTTTGCCGCCTGGATTAGCCAAGCATTATATCTTATGTTGATTTATTTTCTAGATCAACATATTCAGTTAAATTGGAAAAAATACAATTTAATACTAATTGCAAATACGGTTTTTTCTATTGGAATGATGATATCTTTTATATTATATGGGTATCATGTTTCATCAAATACATTTTCTTTCCTTATTGTTTTAACCGCTGTGCTGTTCAGCTTTTTTTTTATAAAAGACACTTTAAATTTTAAAGAACAAGCTTTTGTGAAGCACTGGTTTTATGCGGCATTGTTTTTTAATTTCATTTCAAATTTCGGAACATTTTATATAGCTTATTTAATGATAAGCAAATCGTACCAACAAGATGTTCATCTAGCAAGTGTTTATTTTTATTTGCATTTTCAATACAATGGCTGGTTTATCTTTTCTTGTTTTGGTTTGATGTGCTATCAGTTATTAAAAAATATGCAAATAAAAAATTCGATGACAATTTTCTGGGTATTTTTCTTATCAACTTTCCCCAGTTATTTTTTATCAATTTTATGGTTTAAAATCCCTTTATCACTATATATAATAGTAGTCTTATCATCTTTATTGCAGCTACTAACATGGGTCTATTTATTGCTTCAAATTTCAACACATAAAAAGAAGTTTGTATTATCAACCGATAAGTATTTTTCAAGAATTGTTTGGGTAATTTTATTTTCGTTTACACTCAAATTAATCTTGCAATTGGTTTCAACCGTTCCATTTATTAGCCATATAGCCTATAGCTTAAGGTCAATTGTTATTGCTTATTTGCACTTGGTTTTATTAGTAATCATTTCCATGTTCATACTTCACTATTTATTTAGATATGTTCTGCTCAAATCAATCTCCAAGTACATTTATTATTTTCTAATTATCATCATCATCAATGAGATTTTGTTAGGCATTCAGGGCTTTGCAGGCATGTTTACGATAAGCATTCTAAACATCCAGTATTATCTATTTTTCATTAGTATTTTCATTGTATTAAGCGTAATCTCTATTTTTAGGCATATCCAAACTTTATGATTAAAGTCATAAAATACTATTGTTTCAAGTAGTAATTTTAATTAAACAATTAAATAATTAAACATTATGGAAACAATACTTAAATCTATTATCATTTCAGGAATTGTATTAAGTACCGCATGTGGTGGCAACAGTACATCTGAAAATACGAGCAATACAAGTGCCACTGAAACTCCTGCACAAACTGGTCAATCAGGTGTACAAGATGATGTTTCTAATCCAAATGTAGTACAAGTTGCTATTGGTAGTAAAGATCATACAACGCTAGTTGCAGCAGTTAAAGCTGGTGAATTAGTTGATGCATTAAGCAACGCTGGTCCATTTACTGTATTTGCTCCAACAAATGCTGCGTTCAATGCATTGCCTACCGGAACTGTTGAATCGCTATTAACTCCAGAAAAGAAAGATGCGCTTATTGATATTTTACAATACCATGTATCTGTTGGGGTTTATAAATTAGAAAATATTCAAGATGGCCAATCTATTGGGCAAGTAAATGGTGGTAATGTAATAGTTACTAAAAAAGGGGAAGACTATTTTGTGAATGGTAAAGCTAAAATATTAGGTACTGTTATTGCTTCTAATGGCATTATTTATGTAATAGACCAAGTGTTAATTCCAGGGCAATAAATTTATTGCTAATAAAATTTATCGTAATAAGTAAAAAGCATGGCGTATTAACGCTATGCTTTTTTTTATTTAAGTTAATCGGTATCACGTTCGTAATACTAAATTATTCCGCTAATTTCTTCTTGAATTTAATGATCTTTCTTGTTGAATTTTCTTAGTGAAATCATAAAAGGGATAATCATCCATAAAAATAAAAGTGAGGAGGAAAAGAATATTCCCCAACCGGTGCCAAATGTTTGTTTGAATACTGCTCCTGTAAACCCAAGCATAGCGGATAGGTCTAGTTGCAGTAGGATTACTATTCTTGATAAATCTATTGGGTTTAAAGCAGCTATTAGGGCAATCCAATTTTCCATTGGATAATCTGCTAGTTGGAATAATAAAAACATTATTAAACCATCAAATAATAAAGAGAAAAAAAGCCATATTAAAATTGACATTCCAATCCCTTTAGCTTTATCTCTAGAAATTATAGAACATAAGAATGCTAAGGATGTAAATATTACCGATATAATACAACCTATAACAATTAGTATAATTCCGATTAAATTAGGACTGTAAAGTAATATTGGAATTCCAGCGCCAATTATAAATGAAATAATAAGTGATGTATTAAGCCCTAAGTATAAGCTAATCCATATTTTATTTCTTTTGATAGGCTGACTAATTAAAAGCTCTATAAATTCTGAGCTATTATAAATATATATAGTGGAAAATATGATTGCTACTAGCGGAACATTAAGTAGTATTAAATTTAACAAACTTAACAGCCCTTTCGATTCGTTATCTTCTAAACTAAACATGCTAAATGATAGCATAGCTAGCAAAAGGGTATAGAATAAAATTATTTTATTTCTTAATATATCTAGCATTACAAATTTAATGATTCTATTCATATGAGTTGTGCTTTAAGAATAGTTGAAATAGCTTTAGATAATTTTTCTTCTCCAGTTTTGTTTTTAAGTTCTTCTACTGTTTGGTGTATCAGTAATTCACCATCTTGCATGAATACAATTTCTGAAACGAGTTCTTCTAAATCGCTCAATAGGTGAGAGGTTATTAAAATTAATTTGCCCTTAGATTTTTCTAATAACATTTTTTCTTTTAAAATTTCAGCCGAAATTGGATCTAAGCCTGCAGTTGGTTCATCTAATATATATACAAGCGGATTGAACATAAAGGCTAATGCTGCACTAACTTTTTGTGTAGTACCTCCAGAAAGCGTTCGCATTCTTTTGTTTAAAATTTGATCTAATTTATATGCTTTATATAGATCTTCGTCAAATGATAGATGGCCGCCTCTAAGCTCTTTCATCATTTCAACTATTTGGCCAATACTCATATTCTCAGGATACTTGCCTATTTGAGGCATATATCCAATATAATTTCGGTAATCAGTTTCGTTGAAAATAGATTTATTGTTAAATGTAATTTCTCCCGAATCTGGCAGAACCATACCGAGGATACTTTTTATAAGTGTTGTTTTACCACAACCATTTGGACCGATTAAAGCAATGCATTCCGACTGATTAAATTTAGTCGAAATTCCTTTTAGAACTGCTAGTCTATTGTATTTTTTTCTTAATTCTATTAGCTCAATCATATCACTACTGAATGCATTCGTGGTTTATTATCAATAAAATTTTCTGGTGTTAAACTAGGTATTATTTTTTCTGATTTGTCTAATAAACTAACCATAAAACTTCTAAACAATAGCATTAATGAAGAATTAGATTCGACCATAACGGAGAATAAACTTAATGGCCGATAGGGAACGTCTCCAAATTTATCTTTATCTAAATCGTAGCCTTCATATTTATCCCAATAATTTTCATTAAATGTATTAAGCACTAAACTCCCATTTGTACTGATGTCAAAAGTGTTTCCTAAGAAATTATTCTCTCGAATAACATTATCCATGCAACTGGCTTGAATTTTCATTCCCCACCCGTTTTCTTTCAATGTATTATGCTCCACTAATATTCTATTAGTCCCTTCCATGTAAATGCCAGAAGTGTTGTTGATAAATCTATTGTGAAGAATATAGCTATCCGAAATTTCTTTTAACAGCAGGCCATAAGCTGCATCACCCCAATTATTGAGAAAGTAATTATTAAGCATTTTAACACGATGGGTAAACATTACAGATACTCCAGCACCATTATTTTTAAACACATTAGAGATATAAGCATCATCATTCGAAAACATAAAATGAAGACCATAACGAATGTTTGCAAAGGAAATATTTCTCCAAATAATAGAATTTGTTACAAATTCGAAATATATGCCATCTCTATGCCCATTAATTTTATTGCCTACAATAATAATACTATCACTTTTCCAACAATGTATGCCATTTCCTATTTGTTGTTCTTCAACGCCCTTAGCATGTATTCGATTATGCTCGATTTTGCAATGGTTTGCTTGTTGTAAATAGATCCCAAAAAAATTATCGCGAAGTTCGTTGTTCTTTATTATCACATAATCGCAGTTATAAATTTTTATAGCTCCTGGATCATCAAGGGTTGAAAATCCTGAATTCTGAATGATTAAGCCTTGAACTATTACACCACTAGATTTTATACTTAGAATTTCGTATTTATTTTGTCCATCAAGCACAGGCTTGTTTATTCCTAATAGCGTAATTTTTTTTTGAATAATTATATTTCCCTCTTTGTATGTTCCCTCATGAATAAAAATGGTGTCTCCATCATGGGCTTCAGATAAAGCTTTTTTTATTTTTTGATGGGAGTATTTAGCACCTACGTGTATATTTTTAGCACAGATTGGCAAGCATATTATTAGCAATAAAATTGTAAATACTGGAATGCGCATCATTTTTTTGAAAGTAATTCTTTCCAAGTGATATCTTTTGCTGCGAAATAATTTTTATAAACTATCGCAGAATCTAAATTGCTAAATGCTGCAATTCCACCTCCCATAGGACTTGAAATATCATCACCTTGAATGAAAATCAAATTTTCTGTGTTTATTAGTGCGTTATTATCTAAGTAGTTAGAGGCAAAGTATGTTTTTATTTTAAACGTCTCCGTTTTTTGCTCCTTCACGAAAGAAGTCATGCAGTCAATGTCATCAAATTTGTATGCTTTCCCATGATTTGTTTTTAGTTCACAAGAAAATCTTGGATCAACAATTGTCATTCTACAAAAATCACAGGGGTCTGAGTTGTATTTTACACTTACTGGTTCGTCGTTCGAACATCCAGTTATTCCTCCAAAGCAAATGCTTATCAAGATAAGATTTAAAGCTGTATTTAATTTTTTACTTTTTCGTTCTAAGTACATTCCAATTAGCATAAATATTCCAGATAAGATAAATAAAACACCTCCAATATCAGGTATTGAGTAGGCACCAAAATTCAATAGTTGTTTAAATCCAATTAATGGTGGTTGATAGGCCATGCCAGGAACTATGATTGCAGCTGCTGGATTTAGATTGTGTCCATAATCATATTCCCATCTCCAAAAATCAACCATAGCGATAATTCCAAATGCTACAAAAGTAAAAAATAGTATAGGTAACATTTTTTTACTTTTTGTTAAGGCAATTACAAATGAAAATATAGAAAAGAATAAAATAATATATGGTAAAACAGTAAATTCAATAAAATCATTTTCATGTAGGGTTTTCATACCTATGTAATGATTTAAGCCATTAATAATATCAACTGCACCAGCTAATTTATTTGAGTAGATAAGCAAACGCAAGCCTTCAGGATATTGTGGCGCATCTAAATCTATTCTCCAAATTGGAACAAATATCGAAACGAATAAAAATATTGCTGAAAGTATTAAAAGTATTTGAGTAATTTTTTTCATGATAATGAAAATAAAAAAGAGGGAGTATGTTGAATACTCCCTCGGAAAATGTTATTTTACTTTTGAGTTGGAAGTGGTATTTCCTAAACTATATGTTAAGGGAACTGAACTTCTTTTGGGTGAAACTCTTACGTATCCTTGCATTTCTTGATGTAAGGCGCTACAAAAATCTGTACAGTACATTGGGAACATTCCCACTCTATCTGGCGTCCATTTTAGCGTTGAAGTTTCTCCTGGCATAATTAAAAGTTCTGCGTTATTTGCTCCTTTAATTGCAAAACCATGAGGTACATCCCAATCTTGTTCAAGGTTAGTAACATGGAAGTATACTTCATCACCCATTTTAATTCCTTCAATATTATCTGGTGAGAAATGGGAACGAATGGAGGTCATGTATACATGTACTTTATTTCCATCCCTTACAACTTTAGATTCCTTTTCGCCCTTTGCTACATACTTATGTTTGTTATCATCAATTTTAAAAATCTTAGTTTGATTTTTTGAGATCAAATCTGCTGGTACAGCTTGTGCATAATGTGGTTCGCCAATAGTTGGGAAGTCTAATATTAATTGCATCTTATCACCCGAGATATCAAATAATTGTGCACTTTGAGCCAATTCTGGTCCAGTTGGTAAGTAACGATCTTTTGTAATTTTATTATAAGCAATTAAATATTTAGCCGATGGTTTCTTACTATCTCCACCTGGTATACAAATGTGACCTACAGAATAGAAAGTAGAAGCTCTATCTAATACTTTTAAATCTTTTATATTCCATTTTACCACTTCCGACGAAACAAAGAAAGAAGTATATGCATTTCCTTTTCCATCAAATTCAGTATGTAATGGACCTAATCCTGGTTTTTTAACTTCTCCATATAAAGCCGCTTCATATTTAATTACTGGAATTCCATCATAGGCTCCATCAAAAGATTTATTAGCGATGGCCGATTGGATTTTATCAAAGCTAAATACTGGAATAATTGCTGCCAACTTTCCACTACCTACAATATATTCACCAGTTGGATCTACGTCGCAACCATGCGGTGATTTAGGACATGGAATCATGTAACAAATATCTTTTAATTCTTTAGCATCTAAAACCAATACGGTATTTATAATTTCAGAAGTGGCGGTATGGGTTGATTCATTATAAGTATTATGAGCATACTTAACCGATTCGGTTTTACCCTTACCAGCTTTGATATATTCTTCTGCTTTTTTCCAATTTACCGCCATGATAAAGTCTTTGTCTTTTTGAGATGCATTTACTTCTAATAAAGTATTTGCTTGCTCGGTATTATAACAAGAGAAGAAAAACCATCCATGTGATTTGCCTTTACCCGCGTGACTTAGATCGAAGTTTACCCCAGGGCAACGAATTTGAAATGATAAATTCATTTTACCTGTTACTTTATCTACACCAATGAAGCTTAAATGTCCTTTGAAATTTTCTTTATAAGAATTAATTGGAACATCTCCATTTGAGTTATCTCCTGGTACACTGAATCTTGTTCCTGCAACAACATATTCTGTATTTTCAGTTATGAATGGAGAAGAATGGTTTCCTGCACTATTTGGCAACTCGATTATTTCAGCTGTTCTAAAAGATTTTAAATCTATACGAGCAACTCGGGGTGTGTTATTAGCATTTCCAAATACCCAACGACCATCAATTTCTCCATTTGTTTGAGAAAGTTCTGTATGATGTAAATCGTCCCAAGGCACCATGCCATGTGATGTATTTAACATTGGTTTAGTTTCTTCTGAATAACCCCAACTCTTTTCTGGATCAACAGAAAATACAGGAATAACTCTGAGTAAACGTCCACTAGGAAGGCCATATACACTCATCTGTCCACTAAACCCACCACTTACAAAGTTGTAATAGGTATCATATTTTCCTGGAGCTACATATGTTTTCTCAGCAGCATCGCCCGATACTGCATTGCTTGCATTTTTAGGTTTACAAGCGTTTAATATAACCATTGAACTTATCGCAAGTGCAACAGCTAGGATTGTATTTTTTTTCATATATTCTTTTTATAGATTATTTTACTCCGTCAATTTTTCTCATGAATTCTAGTATGTGTCTAGCCTCATCATCTGTTAATCCTTGATTTGGCATTCTCACTAAACAGATCTCTAATTGAGCCTGTACCTCTGGGTCTTTATTTATCATAGGATCTGGATTAGTGATAAAGTTCATGATCCATTGTGGTTGCCTGCGAATAGTTACCCCATTCCAACCTGGTCCTACTAGCTTTTCATCTGTAGTTTTGTGGCATGAAGAACATTTTACGCCGTACACTGCTTCACCATCGGTTGCCATGTTTTGGTCTAATGTTGCTGACAATGCTACATTTGAAAATTTACCTTCCCCACGTTTTGGATCATAATCAGAAACTTCTTTGTTTTCTGTTGACTCGTTGTTTGATTCGTTTTCTGTGGCTTCAGTTTGTTTATTGCTTCCTCCACAAGAAGCAAGTACTAGGCACATCGCTATTAGCGTGAATATTTTTCTCATAATTTGTTATTTTTTTAAATAATTAATAGTCCATCATCCTATTTACATATTACCCATAGAATGAATTACTCTTATCGAGTATAAAACTACATCTGTAACAATCGTGATGTTATGATATAAATCACTTACATACATGATTAATATCATGATTTTAGCCAAAGTCATTTTGACGAAGGATTAGAATGGTTTGAAGGGAATAGTTGGGTAATTTTTTGTGATAGAAACAAAAAAAGCGAGCATTTTTATTTGCTCGCTTCATTTCGCGTTTTCACGCTTTGATCATCTGTAGCCCGTAGGGGAATCGAACCCCTGTTTGAAGAATGAAAATCTCCTGTCCTAACCCCTAGACGAACGGGCCATTTGTTAGAATGGAATGCAAAAATAGACTTTTGAATCAGTCAAACAAAATTTATTTGAAAAAATAAGCCGAATGC
>CANJWU010000016.1 GCA_947478655.1 Sphingobacteriales bacterium
TACTAATTTAATTAATGAAATGACTTTGGTTAAATAATCAAAACATAAGCATAAAAAAAAGGGATGGTAAATTTTACCATCCCTTTTTTTATGCTTTAGTAAAATTAATATTTAAAAGTGCCGAACTCCGATTCAATCGTTAATTGTTTTGCATCAGCAGCTTCCACTCGGCCAATTATTTGCGCGGCTACATTAAATGATTTAGCAATATCGATGATGCTTTGTGCGATAGATTCATCAACATAAATTTCCATTCGGTGACCCATATTAAACACTTGATACATTTCTTGAAATGCAGTACCAGATTGCTCTTGAATCAATTTAAATAATGGTGGAATAGGAAATAAATTATTTTTGATGATGTGAACATTGTTTACAAAATGTAATACTTTGGTTTGACCACCTCCGCTGCAATGCACCATACCATCAATTTGTGTTGGAAATTGCTCCAATATTTTTTTGATAATGGGAGCGTAGGTACGAGTAGGTGATAATACTAATTTGCCCGCTGTAATTTTCCCGTAGTTTTCAATTTCAATTTCATCGGTTAAATTTAATCCACCCGAAAAAACTAAATCGTAAGGTACCGCTGGGTCGTAGGTTTCGGGATATTTTGCCGCAATTGTTTTATTGAAAACATCGTGTCGCGCGGAGGTTAAGCCATTGCTTCCCATGCCACCATTGTATTCGCTTTCGTAAGTCGCTTGTCCAAACGAAGCCAAACCAACTATTACATTTCCGGCTTTAATTTTATGATTCGAAATAACTTGTTCTCTTGGCATTCTACAGGTTACGGTAGAGTCAACTATAATGGTGCGAACTAAATCGCCTACATCGGCTGTTTCGCCGCCTGTAGAGTAAATTTCCATCCCATGCGATCGGAGTTCTGCTAAGACCTCTTCGGTTCCATTAATAATAGCTGCAATAACTTCAGCAGGTATTAAATTTTTATTTCTACCAATGGTAGAAGAAAGTAAAATATTATCGACTGCACCTACGCAAAGTAAATCGTCTGTGTTCATGATAATGGCATCTTGTGCAATGCCTCGCCAAACACTAATATCTCCTGTTTCTTTCCAATAAGCATAAGCCAAAGAAGATTTGGTACCTGCACCATCGGCATGCATAATATTACAATAGTCGGGGTCTTTACCTAAAATATCGGGAATGATTTTGCAAAAAGCTTGAGGAAATATCCCTTTATCAATATTACTAATTGCTAAATGGACATCTTCTTTGGAAGCACTTACACCGCGAAGGTTATATCTTTGGTCGCTCATAAAATAACAAAGGACAAATATAATTATTTGTCCTTTGATTATCGTGTTTAAATGTTGATTAAGGTTTCTTTCTTACAGGTACTGCAGTAGCTGGTGCTTTTGCAGGAGTAACAACTGGTGCAACAACAGGCGCAACTACTGGTGCGCTGGTAGCAGGAGCAGCAGTTGCCGGCGCTACTGCATTTGCTTTAGCTGGGCTTGCAGCAGGTGCAATTGCTTTTGGAGTAGCTGCTTTTGGCGCTACTTTTTTACCTGCGTCTGGTATTTTTACTGCCTCTTTTGGAACATAATCTTCAGAAATAATAGAGAATGTAGTACGACGGTTTAAGGCATGCATTTCTTCAGGACAACTTACGCCATCTTTACATTCATTTAATAATTTTGATTCTCCGTAACCTCTAGGTCTTAATCTTTCAGTTTCAATTCCTTTTGATACTAAATAGTTTACTACGGATTGTGCTCTTCGAAGCGATAACTCATTGTTGTAAGTTGAATCAGCTCTGGAGTCGGTATGTGAAGCAATTTCGATTACAAAAGTAGGGTTGTCAGATAAAGTTTTAGAAATCGTATCTAATCTAACAATCGATTCTGGTTTTAAATCTGCACTTGCTAAATCGTATAAAATTCCTTTGATGATAATTTCTTTTAATGGAATTGGATTCAATCTAAAATTTAATTCAAAATCTTTAGATTCTTTTAAACCATAAGTTGAAGTTTCTGCTACATCTCCAAAGAAACGATATTTAGATGCACTTAATTGATAGTTAACATCTTTTTTAAGGGCAAATTTATATTTACCTGCAGGGTCTGTAATAACCATCTGCGTTGAGCCATCGCTACCAATTATATTAATTTTAACACCAGCAAATGTTTTGCCAGAAGCATTATTGATGGCTTTACCAGAAACATTAAATACCAATGGAATAGCAATTACAGAATAAATATCATCTTCGCCTTTTCCACCAAAACGGTTAGAGCTGATATAGCCGGTTTCTTTAGTTTCATCTAAAATAAATCCAAAGTCATCACCTGTAGAATTGATTGGAGATTTTAAATTAGTTGCATCGGTCCAGTCGCCTTCTTCAAAATCACAGAAGAAAACATCGAATCCACCAATACCTTTGTGTCCGTTAGAAGCAAAGTAAAGTGAACCAGATGGGTGAATAAAAGGAAATTCTTCGTCGCCTGCAGTATTGATTTTTGGTCCTGCATTAACTGGAGCACCCCAAGAGGTTCCTTGTCTTTCTGAATACCAAATATCTTTACCACCTAAACCACCTTTCAGAACAGAGGTAAAGTAAATTCTAGTACCATCTGCATTGATGCTTGGATGTGCCATTAAAACTGAATCTGGATTAGGTATTTCTACTGGCTTAGGTTCTGTCCAAGTATTACCTTCATTTTGAGTTTGTAAAATTGTACAGCCAATTTCTTTGCCTTTATTTCCGTTACACTGTGTATAATATAGAATACGATTGTTATTGTCGAAACTAGTTACCCCTTCATTGAAATCAGAATTGATTGCTTTGTTTAATGGGTCAACTCTAGACCAACGGTTTTTTCCGGTAGTAGCTGAAGCAAATATATTTTCATAGTTTTTACCTGTTCTTTCGTAAAAGTTTTTTCCTTTTACTTTTCCTCTGTTGGAAGTAAAAATAATACCTTTTCCATAAAAGCTAGGCGCATATTCTACATCTTTTGTATTAAGAGCACCTTCATTAAAAACATCAAACCAAGTCGCTTTTTCTTTCCATTTTAAGGCTAAGTTGCAATTTTCTATACCTAGCAAAGCCAATGAATCTCCGGGTTTTTGCGATAAATATTCTTTATATGTTGCGATTGCATCTTTCAACCTATCTTGAAATTTATAAGCATTCGCTAAATTCAAATATACTTCGTTGCCTTCGTAACCAGCAGCTACTGCTTTCTCATACCAAATAGAAGATTGTTTAGTATTATTAATTTGACGATAAGATTCTGCTACCTTATAAATTAATTCTGCTTTGGTTTTTTTATTCCTGATGGTTGGAATTGCTTTTTTGTACAAGTCGGCAGCAATAAAATATTTTTCTGCGTTGTAGGCTTTTTCTGCTGCAATGACACTTGGTTTTTGTGCACCACAAGAAGATAAAACAATAATTGATCCGGTCAAAAATGCTAAACAGATGTTCTGAATTAATTTCATTTCGTATTGTATTTTATTTTTTAATTAAACCTTTAAAAAAAGGCTGATAGGGTCTAATTACCAAATATAAATTATTTTCAATATAAACCTAAGCGCAAAATTGCTTTAGCCATAAAAAAACCCATCCATTTAATGGATGGGTTTTAGTTTTAGGAGGCTAATTACTTGATAAACAAGAGTTCTCTGAATTTTGGTAATGGCCAAAAACCATCACCAATGATCAATTCTAATTTATCCACATGATAGCGAATCGGCTCAAAATAGCTTTTTACCTTTTCGTCGTAAGCAATGGCTATTTTACGAGCATCTGCGATCACATTTGCTTTTTTACGTTCTTCGATCATGCTATCAACCGATGATTTAATGGCTAATAAATGCTCAGATATTTGTTTAATTAAAGATAGCTGACCTTCAAAAGTGTTTTTAGGCATTCCTAAATCTTTCAAGCCTTTTACATTTTCAATTAAGGTATTTTGATAAGCTACTGCAGCAGGAATAATCGTACTGGTTACTAATTCACCCACAATACGCGATTCAATTTGCATTTTTTTCATGTAGTTTTCTAACATGATATCGTGTCTTGCATGCAATTCACGCTCATTGAAAACACCATTCTGAACAAAAAGATCGGCTGTTTTCTTCGAAACGTAAGCGTCAAGTGCCTTTGGAGTTGTTTTAATGTTTGATAAACCACGCTTAAGTGCTTCATTTTCCCAATCTGCACTGTATCCATTACCTTCAAAACGAATGCTTTTTGATTCTTTGATGTATTTTTTAATAACGGTAATTAAAGCGATATCTTTTTTCTCTCCTTTTTCAATTAAGGCATCTACTTCTTTTTTGAACGCAGTTAATTGCGCAGCAACTATGGTATTTAAAACAGTCATGGCTGCCGATGAATTGGCAGAAGATCCAACCGCTCTGAATTCAAATTTATTACCTGTAAAGGCAAATGGAGACGTTCTATTTCTGTCGGTATTGTCCAATAAAATTTGTGGAATTTTTGGAATACCTAACCACATAGCATTATTCGTATCTGCCTTTTTATTGATTTTAGAAGTTTCAATTTCGTTTAAAACTTCGTCTAGTTGAGAACCTAAGAAAACCGATATAATAGCTGGTGGGGCTTCGTTTGCGCCTAAACGGTGATCGTTATTAATAGAAGCAATACTTGCTCTTAATAAATCGGCATGCTCATAAACAGCTTTAATGGTATTGACAAAAAAGGTTAAGAACATTAAATTATTTTTCGGTGATTTACTCGGTGCTAATAAATTTTTACCTGTGTTGGTAATAATAGACCAGTTGTTGTGTTTACCCGAACCATTTACTCCTGCATATGGCTTTTCGTGAAGTAACACTTTGAAGCCATGTTTACGTGCAATTTTATCCATTAAATCCATCAATAACTGATTGTGATCTATGGCTAAATTAATTTCTTCGTAAATAGGAGCACACTCAAATTGATTAGGAGCTACTTCGTTGTGTCGCGTTTTTAAAGGAATACCTAATTTAATGGCTTCGGTTTCAAAATCAATCATGTAGGTTAATACGCGTTCCGGAATAGAGCCAAAATAATGATCTTCTAATTGTTGGCCTTTTGCAGACATATGTCCAAAAAGGGTTCTACCGGTCATCATTAAGTCGGGTCTTGCATTATACAAGGCTAAATCAACTAAGAAATATTCTTGCTCAATTCCTAAAGAAGCAGAAATTTTAGTGATGTTTTTGTCGAAATATTGGCAAACCTCAACTCCTGCTTTATCTAAGGCATGTAATGCTTTTAATAAAGGAGCCTTATAATCGAGAGCTTCGCCAGTATAGGAAACAAAAACGGTTGGAATACAAAGTGTATTTCCAGAAATTGATTCCATAATAAATGCGGGTGATGATGGATCCCAAGCTGTATAACCCCTTGCTTCAAATGTATTTCTGATACCTCCATTTGGAAAAGAAGAAGCATCTGGTTCTTGTTGCACTAAGGCATCGCCAGAAAATTTCTCTATAGAACGGCCATCCGAACTAGGCTCAAAGAATGAATCGTGTTTTTCTGCGGTACTACCTGTTAAGGGTTGAAACCAATGGGTATAATGTGTTGCGCCTTTTTCCATTGCCCATATTTTCATGGCAGTTGCAATGTTTTCTGCAGTCACTCTGTCAATTGCAGTTCCGGTTTCAATATTGTCTATAATCGATTGAAAAGATTCTTTCGATAAATAGTTTTTCATTTTTACTTTGTCGAATACATTGACTGCATAAAAATCTGAAATTTTAGTAGAAGGGGGGTTAACCGCCACTGCAGTTCTGTTTAAAACTGTTTCGAGTGCTTTGAATCTTGATTGAGGCATAATTTTAGGCTTTTTTAGATTTTACCCCACAAAAATACACAAATCGGCTAAATTTTTAAGTGTTTTTCCGAAAATGTGGTAAAATTTTGGCAATTGTTGATAAAATTTTGAGTGTTTTTGTAAAAAAGGTAAAAAATAGCGCAAAAAGGCAATTAATTATTTTTGTTAATTTCGAACAAAATGATCCAATTCTTTAAAAATAAAATCCAGTCTAATAAAGAAGCAATGCTTTTGTATGTAGGAAATTCCTTCATCACACTTTCTTCGTTTTTAATCATTGCTTTGCTTTCTCATTTTTTGCCAATCGAAACTTATGGTATATATAGATTAATTATCACCATCAGCACCCTTGCCATTACTTTAGGAAGTTTAGGCTTTGCCAATGCTTTGTATTATTATTTATCGTCTGCTAATTTTTCTCAATACCAATCAAAAATTAATTCAAATAGAATGGGTTTAATCATTATGAGTATGATTACACTTTTTTTGATGAAGTTGATTTCGTTTTTTTTCTTTGAAAAATTAGCCGGTTTTCAATTAGCACAATACCAATGGGTGATAGCAGGAATAGTAGCTATAGGCATTTTACAAGCTAATGAACTGCATATTTTTTTAATCAATAAAAAAATAAAAGTTTACTTAGTAATAACATTAAGTGTTATTATTTTGCGAATAGCTTCCTTATTCATCGCTTATTATCAACATTGGACGCTATTAGATTTATTGAACCTTCATTTGATGTGGAGTTTTATTTCTTTACTAGTTAATCAGATCTTGATTAATCGTTTTAATCAAATTCGTCAGCTTCAAATAAATTGGAAAGAAATTTTTGAACAATTTCAATATGGTTTTCCAATTGGATTAGGCTTGTTCTTTGGTGTTGTTTTAATCAACGCCGATCGAATAATGCTCAGTGCTTTTTATCCAGATCCAGCTCAATTTGCCATTTTATCGAATGGTAATTTCGAAGTGCCCATTATTACGCAGTTTTATATATCATTTAGCACCATAGCCTTGCCTGTGATGATTGAGGCGTATAAACAAAAAGATTTCCAACAGTTTTTTCAAATTAGGTCAACATATCAACAAGAAATTATGATGATCTTATTTCCAATTGTATTTGCATTAATCAATTGGTCGGGACCTATTATTCGAATTATTTTTGGTCAAAATTATACCGAAAGTGCAGCTTTGTTTGCCGTATTTGCCAGCAGTTTTTTTATCAGATTTACCAGTCACCATGATGTTTTTTTAGCGAGCAATCAAACTAAATACATTTCAATTATACAAGGCATCGAATTAATTTTTCACCTTATTTTAACATATGTTCTTCTTAATAAATTTGGTATGATAGGGGCTTCTTATGCTTATTTAATTACCAATATTTTTTACTTTATTTTTACTAGTTATTATTCTGCAAAGATAATGGGAGTAAGTGTTTGGAAGATTCATAACTGGAAACGAATGCCAGCAAATTTACTGCTTTGTGGCATTATTTTATTGGCATTTAAATCTATAGATGCAGCACTTATTTATTCAGATTTACAAGCCATTGTTCTTGCTATATTTTATGTAATAAGTACTTATTTGTTTTTAAATTATAGGTATGCTACTATTTTAAAACATGGATAAGCACAATACACAATTTGAGCTAAGGGCTATTGCCCAAGAGCCTTTCGCCACTATTGCTTTAGTATCACAACAAGGAAATTTAATACCCGCTGCAATTTTGCCTTATCATTTTATTGATTTCGAAAAAAGGGTAGAAGCACATAAAGAAGCAGCACTTTTTTTTGATTTTATCAAACAATTAAGCACTACATTTTCGGCTATTGAATTAAAAATGCCCATTCAATTTACCGATGCCAGGCCCTTTACTTGGTTGGGTTTTAAGGTGGTTCAGCATTATACTTATTTAATAGATTTACAAAATGCTAGTCATGTACAATCAAATCAATATCGTTTCGAAACTCTGGCATTTAATCTCGAAAATTTAGCACTTTTAGCATCTTATTTTGATGAACAAAACATAGCGCTTGATAAGCTAACTGATATGGTCCAATTGGCTAAACAAATGCCTTATCAAATTTGGATGCAAGTTTTATACAATCAAAATCAAATTACTTTTGTACATTTTTATTGTACCAAGGAACATGATCAAACCCTTTATTTATTACCAAGTTTAAGTCCACTTCAGGCAAATAATAAAGATTTTGCCATTCAGAATGTGAATCAGTTAATTCAACATGCCAGAACAAATTATTTACATATCGATTTAGGGCTTGGAGATAGCTACGAAGAAATGTTATTTGCCAATCATTGGCAAGTACAGGTTAAGTCCTATTTCGTAATTAAAAATAAATAGCCATTATATACGTTTGGTCATGATGAACAAAGCTATGTATTTTAAAGAAATCAATCCTAATCAATGGGATGCATTACTTATTCAATACGACCAAAGCCTTTGGTATCAAGATTCGCGTAATATTCAGCTCATTGCATCAACTTATCATAAAAAAGCAGTTTATTATGCCTGTTACCATCAATCGGTGTTTTGTGCGGCTATGGTATTGTTTGTTCATAAGAAAAATGCGGCCTTACCCACGCACTTTTTTTATACCCCATTTTTTATCAATGCTTCTTTAAAAGATTTTGTAGTCAATCAAGCCTTAAATCAAATGTTGATAGCCTTAAAAAAAGACTACCATACCATTGAATTAAAATTAGCACCCAAATTCAACGACATCAGGGCATTTACTTGGTCGGGTTTTGATCATCACTTGTATTATACGCTCCATAAGGCGCTATTAAAGGACGAAAAAAAACCATCAGAGAATATTCGCAGACAAGTCAATAAAATTGCACAAAACGAATCCATTCAAGTTAAATTGGAAACAGCAAATTTAGCGTCTATTATTTCGACACATTTAAAAATGATGTTGAAAAATGGAATGGGTAAAGCAGAAGAGCAAAAAGTAAAACAATGGGTCAACACCTTTTATCATCAACAGCAATTAGTGGTATTTGGACTTTATGAATCAACTAATTTAAAAGGATCTGCTTTATTAACATTTGACCAGCATCAAGCTTATTTAATTTCCATTACGGGTGGTGTGCCAGAAACACAAGGACAAACTGCTTTGTATTTTGCCATTTTTGATCATTTCAGCAAAATGGGTATTCCTACAGTAGATCTTTTAGGAGCTAATATTCAAGGAGTTGCAGAATATAAATCTAAATTAGGTAGCCAATTAGCGCCCTATTTTATTTTATCTTATCGTAAGTACTTTTTATTTTATCAATTCAAATTAATGCTAAAAAAGCGATTGAAAAGGCAATGATTTGATAATTATCAACAGTACTGTTTCAAGCCTATAAATTTCTTATTTTTGCATCAGCTCAAATAAAAAATCAATTGGAACAGACGCAATTAACCACCATCGAAACAGCTAAAGAACTTGGCTTACTTCCCGAAGAATATCAAAAAATAAATGAAATTTTAGGGAGGGTTCCCAATTTCACAGAATTAAGTATTTTTTCTGTGATGTGGAGCGAACATTGCTCTTATAAAAATTCTATTGTTTGGCTCAAAACTTTACCAAAAGATGGTCCAAGAATGTTGGCTAAAGCAGGCGAAGAAAATGCCGGTTTAGTAGATATTGGAGATGGTATTGCTTGTTGTTTTAAAATTGAATCCCATAATCATCCTTCTGCTTTAGAACCTTATCAAGGTGCGGCTACTGGAGTTGGCGGAATCAATAGAGATATTTTTACAATGGGAGCAAGACCCATTGCCCAACTAAACTCTTTGCGTTTTGGCGATTTATCTTTAGACCGAACCAAGTGGTTAATTAAAGGCGTGGTCAAAGGTATTGGAGATTATGGTAATGCTTTTGGTATTCCAACGGTTGGTGGAGAGGTTTTCTTCGACGAATGTTATAATATCAATCCATTGGTAAATGCCATGTCTGCAGGTATTGTAAATGTTGGTGAAACAGTTTCAGCTACATCATATGGTGTTGGAAATCCAGTATATATTGTAGGATCTGCAACGGGTAAAGACGGTATACATGGAGCGGCTTTTGCATCAAAAGATATTACAGAAGATTCTGTAAATGATTTACCAGCGGTTCAAGTAGGTGATCCATTTCAAGAAAAATTATTATTAGAAGCCACACTTGAAGTAATTAAAACAGGTGCGGTTGTGGGCATGCAAGACATGGGAGCAGCGGGTATTATTTGTTCTAACTCCGAAATGTCTGCCAAAGGCGAACATGGAATGGTCATTTATTTAGATAAAGTTCCTACGCGTCAAGAAAACATGAAGCCATACGAAATTCTCTTATCAGAATCTCAAGAGCGCATGTTGATTGTAGTAACCAAAGGCAGAGAAAAAGAAGTGGAAGCTGTATTCGATAAATGGGATTTAAATTGTGCCATTATAGGAGAAGTAACAGATACTAAGCGTTTACATTATTATATGAATAATGAATTGGTTGCCGATGTTCCTGCAGACGATTTAGTTTTAGGTGGCGGAGCGCCAGTTTACAATAGAGAATATAAAGAACCAGCCTATTTTCAAGAAAATAAAAAATTCAATATTGATCAAGTGCCAGAGCCTACAGACCTTGTAGCGGTTTCAGAATTTTTAATTAAACACCCAAATATTGCATCTAAAAGATGGGTAATTGGTCAATACGATTCGATGGTGGGCGGAGCAAACATGTCTACAAATCAACCTGCAGATGCTGCAATAGTCAATATTAAAGGCACAGATAAAGCGATTGCTTTAACAGTAGATTGTAATGCTAGGTATGTACATGCAGATCCCGAAATTGGATGTGCCATTGCAGTGGCAGAAGCCGCTAGAAACATTACTTGTGCTGGGGCAGAGCCTGTAGCCATTACCAATTGTTTGAATTTTGGTAATCCTTATATTCCAGAAGTGTATTGGCAATTTGTTTCGGCAATTAAAGGAATGAGTTCGGCATGTACAAAATTTGAAACGCCGGTAACTGGCGGAAACGTTAGTTTTTACAATCAATCATCAGACGAGGGGCCGGTATTTCCAACGCCAACGATAGGCATGTTAGGTATACTCGATACTAAATCTAGCATGATGACTTTAGATTTTAAAAATGTAGGAGACGCTATTTATTTAATTGGCGAATCAAAAAATGATATTTCATCTTCGGAATATTTGTATTCTTATCATAAAATAAAATCATCACCTGCACCATTCTTCGATTTAGCTAAAGAATACGATACCCATCAATTCATTAAACAGCTTATTCAATCGCATGCCATTGTTTCGGCTCATGATGTTGCCGATGGTGGTTTGTTTATTACTTTAATGGAATCTGCTATGTCTAGAAATTTAGGTTTCGAAATTGAATCTGAAGAAGGTATTAGAAAAGATGCTTTCTTATTTGGAGAAGCACAAGGCAGAATTGTGGTGAGTGTTCCAGAAGCTAAACAAGCCGAATTTATTGAGATTGCGGCCACGTCTGCTATCGAATATACTTTATTAGGAACGGTTAGCGCTGGAGATATTTTAATAGATGAGCAAAGTTTTGGTCATGTGTCAAAATACAAATCAACTTTCGAAACTGCATTAGAAAAAACGATTGAGTCGAACTAAAAACAACCATTTATTTCAATTCAAATTATTTAGTATAGCGCAAAACCACTGTGCCATGAAAGTGGGAACAGATGCCGTGTTGCTAGCTACCCTTCCTCAATTTACAAACATTCATTCGGTACTCGATATTGGTACCGGAACAGGCGTGTTGAGTTTAATGTTGGCGCAACAATTTCCTAATGCAACCATAACAGCCATAGAGTTAGATGCAGCCGCAGCAAATCAAGCGGCAGAGAATTTTGCGCATTCAACATGGGCCGCAAACATGCAAGTTATACAGGCCGACTTTGAAACATTTGATAGCGCAAACAGGTACGATTTAATAATCAGTAACCCACCTTTTTTTACGGCCTCTTTAACCTCCGAAGATTCCGCTAAAAATCGTGCAAGACATGCACCTGCAAATCTCTTGGATAAGTGGATTGAAAAATCAAGCCAGCTATTAAATGAAAATGGCAAAATTGCTATCATTCTTCCCGAATCAGCAATAGAAATCAAACAATTGGCTTTGCAACATCAACTTTTTATAGACCAAATTATCCATATACACTCCTTCGAAAACACTGCGGTTATCCGTCAAATCTTTGTTTTGCATAAACGCAACACAATAACCCAAAACAGCCATTTTCAAATCTATAAAGCTCAAAATAGCTACTCTGAGGCCTATATTGAACATTTAAAACCCTACTTAACTATCTTTTAATGAGGGGTTTAAAAAAAATATTTTCGTTTTTTCGATTTTTTTTTAATTATCTTAGAATAATCAATTAATTATTTTTTTTATGAGTTTAGGTACAGTAAAATTCTTTAATGAGTCTAAAGGTTATGGATTTATTAAAGACAACGAAACAGGAAAAGAAATTTTCGTTCATGTTTCAGGTCTCATCGACAAAATCGACAAAGA
>CANJWU010000017.1 GCA_947478655.1 Sphingobacteriales bacterium
CTTGGTAATTTTTAAAATTTAATAGTGAAAGTTGATTTAGATACATTAAAAACCCATTCTGGTGCACAAATATATTTAAATTAAGCCCATCTTTTAAACAGATATTGATAGTATCGGCTAAAAATGTATTTTTGCAAGCTTAGAATAGAATAATATGTCGGAAGAAACAGAAAATAACATCGGAGAACAGTTTTCAAAAGCAGAACATTATGTTGCAGAAAACAGAAAAAGTTTATTAGTAATTGGGGGTACCATTGTAGCCTTGATTTTAATTTATTTTTCATACCAAAAATTCATCTTAAGTCCTAGAGAAAAAGAAGCAGCTGCTCAAAGCTATGTTGCGGAAAGATATTTCGAACAAGACTCTTTAGATAAAGCGATTAATGGCGATGGTAACTTTTTAGGATTTGTTGGCATCATCGACGAATACGGAAGTACCAAATCTGGAAATTTAGCACACTACTATTTAGGTTTTTGCTATTTGAAAAAAGGCCAATACGATTTAGCTGTTGAACAACTAAAAGAATTTAGCAGTAATGATGAGTTATTAGTGGCACTAGCCTATACAGGAATTGCAGACGCTAATGTAGAATTAAATCAATTAGATAATGCTTGTTCGTATTATGCAAAAGCGGCAGCAAAGTCGCCAAACGCTTTCACAGCGCCAATTGCACTGTTAAAGTTGGGTATCACTTATGAGCAATTAAATGAAAATCAAAAAGCAGTTGATACTTATAATAAAATTAAAAAAGAATTTGCCGACACAAACGAAGCAAGAGACATTGATAAATACCTTGCAAGAGCAAGCGCAAAAATTTAATTAACCGCTATATCGAAAAACTCCTGAAATCCTCAGGAGTTTTTTTATTTTTAACCTATGGCAACACATTTAAAAAACCTATCCGACTTTAGCCATTTAAGCATTCCTAGTGCAGCGCCTTATCAATTTGCAATAGTAGTAGCGCAATGGAACGCCGACATAACTGGTGCATTATTAAATGGCGCCTATGGCACATTGATTGCAAATGGTTGCCTCGAAGCAAATATTACCCTATTAGAAGTGCCTGGCACTTTTGAATTAAGTAATGCGGCGGCTATTGCGGCAGACAGTAAAAAATATGATGCCATTATTTGTTTAGGCTGTGTTATTCAAGGAGAAACCAGGCATTTTGATTTTATTTGCCAAGCAGTTGCCAATGGAATTACCGAAGTTGGCGTTAAAAGCTTAATTCCAACTATTTTTGGCGTATTAACAACAGAAACATTGGAGCAGGCCAGCGATCGAGCAGGCGGAAAACACGGTAATAAAGGCGAAGAAGCCGCAATTACTGCCATAAAAATGGCCGAATTGGCTTCAAATTTTAAAAATAGCAATTAAACAATTACATTTGTTCTATAAGCATACAATCATATGAAAAAAGTATTTGCAGCTATTCTCGTTTTCGGATTCTTAGCCATCGCATTTAGCGCATGTTCTAGCCGCCAAGGTTGTCCAGGTGGAGCAGACAACTATAAGTTTTCTGGAAGTGGAAGAGGCGTTTGGAAATAAGATGAATCTTATTCCATTAACGAACGAATCACAATTAACAGACCTAATTAACGACAGCCTAACGGTAGTGCTTTTTAAACATAGTACGCGTTGCTCTGTGAGTAATATGGCTTGGAAAATGTTTCAACAAGAATGGAACAATGCCGACACTCCGGTGTATTGTTTAGATTTATTAAACTACCGTTCCCTATCCAATGCCATTGCTTCGCAATTTCAAATCGAACACGAATCACCCCAAGTATTAGTGATTAAAAATGGTGCATGTGTTTATCATGCTACTCACCAAGCTATCGACGCGGCTATTGTTCAGGCTGCGCTTCAAAATTAAAACTTACAGATTTTATTGTTTCGGGGTGTAAACTCAATGCAACAGGACATGTTTTTGTTGAATTGATAATGATCGCTTTTTCTTTATCCGTAAAAACAATTCCCTGCGGAAAACTAAAAACAACTTTTACTTCACCTACTCTTCTAGGATCGGCCGACATGATTTTGGTGATGTCAATTTTTGTATCAATTAACTTATTTTCGAAGCCATGTGTTTTAGCCGCAATGGCCATAATGGTTAACATGCAACTCCCCAAAGAAGTGGCCAATAAATCGGTCGGTGAAAAGCAAGAACCTAAGCCTTGATTATCTTTTGGGGCATCGGTATAAATGAGGGTACCTGATTCGAGGTGAGTTGCTTGGGTTCTTAATTCCCCTAAATAAATGCTCTGTATTGTTGCCATTTTAATTCGATAAATACCATCAAAAATGCTTATTTTTATCTATAATATGGTGATGCATATGCATAAAATTAAAAATTTTACCGTTTTTCTGCTGCTTTGCCTTGCCAGCTATGTGCAAGCGCAAGTAAGCGAAACACCTACGCAATTTGTTTATAAAAAAGAATGGTCTGGTGGCGCAACTATTAACAATAGAGGTTTTGGCGGTATTTTAAGACACGCCATCATTACCAATAACTTCAAGAAAATTCAATTCGAACTCGAATTAGTAAAACTGAAACATCCCAAAGAAATTAAAGTAGTAAACCCTTATTACGACAACGCAAAATCTTATGTGTACGGAAAACAAAATGCATTTTATCCTTTAAGATTAGGAGTCGGAACGCAATTTTTAGTATTCGATAAGGCAGCCAAAGATGGGGTCGAAATTTCATTCAACATGATGGCAGGTACTACCATTGGGTTATTGAAGCCCATTTACTTAGAAATTTTAAAAGACAATGGCAATCCTTATTATTTAGATGTTGTTTCTGAAAAATTCAATAAAGATTTACATAACCCTGCTAATATTTATGGTTACTCTGGTTTCAACAAAGGATTAAATGAAACCAGTATTCTATTGGGCGGTTATATTAAATCGGGCTTCACTTTTGATTGGAGCAACAAAGACGAAAAAATAGTATTATTGGAAACGGGCGCAGTAATTGATTTTTTCAGCAAAAAGGTTCCCATTATGGCAAACTATTCTTCAGACATCAACAAATCTGCTTTTATCTCGTTATATGCTAGTATCCTTTTTGGGAAAAAATATTAGTTTTGTATCAATGATTAAATTACCTGTTTTATCCGACACTCCTGCTGCAAGAAAACCAGAATGGTTGCGTGTAAAATTACCAGTTGGTAAAGAATACGCCCACGTAAGATCACTTGTAGACAAACATAAATTACATACCATTTGCGAAAGCGGCAATTGTCCTAATATGGGCGAATGCTGGGGTGCTGGCACCGCTACTTTTATGATACTTGGAAACATTTGCACACGCTCTTGTTCTTTTTGTGCAGTTGCAACGGGCAGACCATTAGCCGTTGACCTAGAAGAGCCAGAACGCGTGGCTAGTTCTGTATCTTTAATGAATGTAAAACATTGCGTAATTACTTCGGTAGACCGCGACGATTTAAAAGATGGTGGCGCAACTATTTGGGCCGAAACTATTTTAGCCATCAGAAAAAGTTCACCAAGCACTACCTTAGAAACTTTACTTCCCGATTTCAAAGGAATCTGGGAAAACCTTGCACAAGTTTTGGCTGTTAGACCAGAAGTTGTTTCCCATAATATTGAAACGGTAAGAAGGTTAACGAAAGAAGTACGCGTGCAAGCAAAATACGACCGAAGCCTGGAATGCTTGAAGCGCATTAGCGAAGCGGGCTTGAGAACTAAATCTGGAATTATGCTTGGCCTAGGCGAAACGGAAGCAGAAGTGTTAGAAGCTATGCAAGATTTAGTTGCTAACGGCGTACATATTTTAACCTTAGGTCAATACTTACAACCAACCAGAAAACACCACGATGTCATCGAATATATTCACCCCGACCAATTTGCTAAATACAAAGAAGCCGGATTAAAAATGGGATTTAGGGTAGTGGAAAGCGGTCCAATGGTTCGCTCATCTTATCACGCAGAAAAACATTTATTTGATTTCTAAATTGAATATACAAACGCAGCAAGCCGTATCGGATACAGAATTAATTTATCTTTTAAAAATAAAAGATGTAAGTGCATTGCCCCTGCTTTACGATGCATATGCAAAAGCAATCTATAATTTAATTTATCAAATTGTAAGTGACGAAAACGAAACCGAAAAAATACTCGAGTTTACTTTTTTTCATTGCTGGAATTCTTTTTATTTATTTGATGCAAACAAAGGATTTCTATTTACTTGGCTAAGCCTAATGGCTAGAAACACTGCCATACAGCACAAAAAAATCAAAACAAAAGAATTGAGTTTACGCCCGATTGTTACCTTAGCAAATGCAAGTAATAAAACTTTGCTAGCGCAATTAAATACCCATCACCGACAACTCCTTGAATTATTTTATTATTCTGGTTTTTCCTTGATGGAAATTGCAGAGCAACAACAATTAGCTTACACTACCATTAAAACAGATTTTAGAGCTGCTCTTTTAGCCTTAAGAAATTTAAAATAAACCATGGATACCGAAATTTATATTTCATCTGGAATTTTAGAACTTTATTGTGCGGGTGCACTTTCGGAAGCAGAAATGCGTGAGGTGGAAAGAATGGCGAGTCAATTTGCTGCGATTAAAAAAGAAATCCAAGCCATAGAATTGGCACTCTGGTCTTTTAACGATCAAATTTTTGCAGGACCACACGAACAATTTAAAAGGGAATTAATTGCTGGAATAAAAATAAATAGTCCAAATACTATTAGTGTAGAAAAAATGCCCGAAACTGCATTAAACAAAGCAGTTGAGCCCGAAGTTACTATTGTTGAAACTCCAATCGTATCGCCAGCAGCAAAAGAAATTATTCCCGAACAAGCGATTCAATCTACAGGATCGAAAAAGAAAAAAATCAGTATAGGTATTTTTTTAGTTATTATATTACCCATCCTATTGGCTTTTGGTGCATTTGGCTTATGGAATAATTGGGATGCGCTTTTACAAGAATTAACAGCTGCAAAAAAGATTGCCGCCAATGCCGAAAAATCTAGGGCGCAAATAGATTCTAATTTAAAAGCGACGAGTCAAACGCTAGACACTTTAAGAAACCCAGACTTAGTAAAAATTACTTTAAGTGGCATGAAATTTTCGCCGGAAGCCAAAGCTGTTATTTATTGGAACAAAAATACCAATCAAATTTTATTAGACCCTGTATTAATTCCACTGGAAGACAAAGATCATTGCTACCAATTGTGGGCGATGAATAAAGGCGAAACCCTTAGCCTTGGCACCTTTTCGGCGACTAATAAAAATAAGCAAATGTTACCCATGAAGGCAACCAGCAAAGCCAGTGTTTTCATTATTTCTTTAGAGCCAAAAAACGGTAGCGCCATTCCAAACATTGCGCAACTGTGTTTGATGAGCAAAGAATAATTACATTTCTTTTTTCAGAAATATTCCGGTAAAGCTTTTTTTGTTTTTAATTAACTCTTCTGGCGTTCCGCTAAATATAATTTCACCACCAGCAGCGCCACCCTCCGGACCCATATCAATAATATGATCGGCTACTTTAATAACATCTAAATTATGTTCGATTACAATAACCGTATTGCCTCTATCTACTAATTCTTGTAAAACATTTAATAGAATTCGAATGTCTTCGAAATGTAAACCGGTTGTTGGTTCGTCTAAAATATAAATGGTATTTCCGGTGTCTTTTTTAGAAAGCTCTGTTGCTAACTTTACACGCTGTGCTTCTCCACCAGATAGCGTTACAGACGATTGTCCAATAGTAATATATCCTAAACCAACTTCTTGAATCGTTTTAATTTTTCGTAAAATATGCGGCATGTTTTCGAAGAATGGAACAGCATCTTCTATGCTCATATTTAAAATATCTGCAATCGATTTCCCTTTATACCTCACTTCTAATGTTTCGCGATTGTAGCGTTTACCATTACAAGATTCGCAAGCTACCTGCACATCTGGCAAGAAATTCATTTCAATTAATTTCATACCTGCACCTTCGCAAGTTTCGCACCTACCTCCTTTTACATTGAAAGAAAAGCGACCAGGTTTGTAACCTCTAATTTTGGCTTCAGGCAATTGCACAAATAAATTTCTGATATCTGAAAACACACCAGTATAGGTAGCCGGATTGGAGCGAGGTGTACGCCCAATAGGTGTTTGATCAATTTCAATTACTTTATCGATATGTTCTAAACCACTTACTTTTTGATAAGGTAATGGCTTTTTCTTGGAAGAATAAACAAACTGGTTTAATATTGGATAGAGTGTTTCGTTTATTAAGGTAGACTTTCCACTTCCCGAAACACCTGTTACACAAACAAACATGCCAAGTGGAATTGTTAGGTCGACCGATTTTAAATTATTTCCTGTAGCCTTGGTAATTTTAATTTGTTTGCCTGTGCCAACTCTTCTTTGCAAGGGCATATCAATAGATTTTATGCCATTAATATATTGCATGGTGAGTGTACCTGCCTTAGCTAATTCTTTGGGTGTACCTTGCGCAACTACTTGCCCGCCATGAATACCTGCTGCGGGGCCCATGTCAATTACATGATCGGCCTCCATAATCATGTCTTTGTCGTGCTCTACAACAAGAATAGAATTACCTATATCTCTTAAGTTTTTTAACGCTAAAATTAATTTTTCGTTGTCTCGTTGGTGCAAACCTATAGATGGCTCATCTAAAATATATAATACATTAACCAATTGCGAGCCAATTTGCGTTGCCAATCGAATGCGTTGTGCCTCTCCGCCTGATAATGATTTGGTAACCCGATCTAAATTTAAATAACTTAAACCAACATCATTTAAAAATCCAATTCTTGATTTTATTTCTTTGATAATTTCAACTGCAATGGTATTTTGTCTAGCGGATAATCTTTTTTCGATGCCTTCAAACCAGTTGGCCAGCTTCGCTAAATCCATGCTAGCTAATTCATGGATATTTTTTTGATCGACTTTAAAATGCAAAGATTCTTTTTTTAACCTTGCTGCATCACAAACTGGACAAGGCACTTTCTGCACAAAATCTTCTAAATTATTATCGATATCGTCTGCTCTTTTTTCGTTTTGTTGATCAATCATTTTAACCACACCTTGAAAGGTTATGTTAAAATTGGTTACCGTTGAAGAATAGGGAACGACCACTGCAACGGGCTCTTCGAGTCCATACAAAATGGCATTGATGGTTTCTTTGGTTAATTTTTCGATGGGTGTTTGCAAAGTGGCACTGAATTTTTTCAAGACCGCTTTCATGACCTGAAATGTCCAGACATCTCTGTATTCGCCAATAGCAACAATACCGCCATTGGCAATACTTAGTTTTCGATCTGGCATCAGCAACTTTTCGTCTACTTCAAAAACATATCCTAAGCCATCGCAATTTTCGCATGCGCCGTAAGGCGAATTAAAAGAAAAAGAATTGGGCTGCGGTTCGTCGTAAGATAAACCGGTAGTGGGACACATGAGAAATTTACTAAAATGACTTGCTTCGTTACTAGCATTATCTAATACTTTGATAATTCCTTTTGCCTGCTTCATGGCAGATTTAATCGCTTCTGCAATTCTTTGACGATCGTCTGATCTAATTACAATGCGATCAATTACAATTTCTATATCATGTATTTTATAACGATCGACTTGCATCTTAGGCTGCAAGTCTAAAATTTCGTTGTCTACCCTCACTTTTGCAAAACCTTGCTTGCGCACTTGCTCAAACAATTCGCGGTAATGACCTTTTCGGCCTTTTACAATTGGCGCTAAAATGGTGACTGTTTTGGATGGGTAATTTTGAATAATGGCATCGATGATTTGCTCTTCTGTCATCTTGATCATCTGCTCGCCCGTATTGTAAGAATAAGCATCGGCTACCCTTGCATATAGCAGTCTTAGAAAATCATAAATTTCGGTGATGGTTCCGACGGTTGACCTCGGATTTTTACTCGTGGTTTTTTGTTCGATGGCAATGACCGGGCTGAGGCCTTCAATTTTATCTACATCGGGTCTTTCAAGACCTCCCAAAAACTGACGCGAATAAGCACTGAAAGTTTCCATGTACCTTCGCTGCCCTTCGGCATAAATGGTATCAAATGCTAAAGAAGATTTTCCACTTCCACTCAATCCGGTAATGACCACCAGTTGGTTTCGAGGAAATTTAATATCGATGTTTTTTAAATTATGTACACGAGCACCATACACCTCAACGGCTTGTATTCCGGTTGTCTCGCTTTGCTTTTTCTTCATAGATTGGGCATAAAACTAAACAAAAAAACCGAGAAATGGAGCTCTCCCGATAGCTATTTAGTTTATGAAAAAGGAAAAATAAAGCGTTTTGTTTGCCGATTATTTTTGGGCAATAGTAGATTCGCTGATGAGCAATTCTTGTTTTGGAATTCGATAACCATAGTTAGCAGGATGCACCAAGATTTCTTTCATGGCCAAGATGCGATAAACATACCTTGCCGCTTCCCTATTTAATTTTAAATCGTAATAATTCTTGGTTTGCTGACGGGCAATTTGTGATTTGGTAGCATTGACCCCCATATTATACGCAAGCGCGACTAAGGTCCAAGAGCCTAATTCTCTTTTAAGTTTTTTCAAATGCTTACAAGCTGCTTTCGTTGATTTTTCGATGTGATTGCGTTCATCTAGTTCGCTATTCACTGTTAAACCGTATTCTACGGCTGTTTTATCCATCAATTGCCAAAATCCAACAGCGCCTGCAGGCGAAGTGGCATTGAGAAAGCCCGATTCTATAGCAGGTAAATATTTAAAATCTGAAGGAATATGGTTTTTCGCTAATATTTTTTCGATTAATGGGAACCATCGACTAGCTCTTCGGTGCATTTCGAGGCTTTGCGTTTGCCAATAAGAATTAGCAATCAACGCACGATCCATTTTTTCATACACTTCAAAATTATCGAGCGGCACTTGTTCGCCTGCAAAGTTTAAATCTCCAGGAATATTAAAAGCATATACTTTGTATTTAGCCTGAAAGTCTTGTTTGAATTTTTCCTCATCGATATGAGTAGCAAAAACAAAAAGCTGTTGAACTAAAGTAGCCAACATCACCAAGGTTAAACTGTATAAAAACTTAATGTTAATTGTGTTCATTTTCATAAAAAATCCTCCTTAAAATCGGACCAAAATGGCCAGATTATACCCTCTTCATTTTTAATGTAAATATAAAGATAAACATTCATTTGCTTAATAACGAGGTATTTATGAAATTTATTGCAATAAAAGCCCTTCAAATGCATCGTAAAGCACTCATAATTAAGCTATCATGCGTTTTTAAAAAAAATCAAAGAAAATGGCATTTTTTGACATTTTTTGCTGAATTAGCCTAAAATCAATGTATTTTTGCATATGAATAAATCAAACCCATCTCGTCGCGAGGACGATAAAAAACCAAGGAAACCCAGGATTGCTAAATCTGAAAATACGGGACCTAAAAAAAACGAACGCGCAGGCAAGCCTTTTAAAGTTCGTTCTACCACAGATTACTCAGAAACAAAACCAAGCAAAGAAGGGAATTTCGATAAATTCAAGAAAAAACCAGAAGCCCCTCGCAATACCGAAGATAGACCCAATCGCAGGTTTAGTTCAAAAGATTTCGAAACATCAGATCGCAAACCATATAGAGACGACAACAAATCTGATTTTAAACGCGGACCTAAAAAAGACTTTGATTCTTCGGATCGCAAACCATATAGAGACGACAACAAATCTGATTTTAAACGCGGACCTAAGAAAGATTTCGAATCATCAGATCGCAAACCATTCAGAGACGATAGCAAATCAGATTTCAAACGTGGTCCAAAAAAAGACTTTGATGCTTCGGATCGCAAACCATATAGAGAAGACAACAAATCTGATTTTAAGAAAAGTGCCTCCTCGGCCAATTCTTTTGAAAGAAGAAATGCAAACCCTGTCGATAAAAAAGGCCGCTTAGATAATAAAGAATACAAAGCACGCAAACCAAAAACCGACGATCGCAGCAACGAAAGAATTAGCAGAACAGTTGGTAATACCGAAAGAAGATCGACCATTAAAAAAGAAATACCAAAAGAAAATACCTACGATCAAAAAAGAGCTGAACGCGCCGCATCACAAGATAATCCAACAGAAATATATGAAAAAATAAATTTCAGTGGATGGGAAGAAGAAGTGAAGGAACCAAAAGAGCCTAGAGCGCCACGTCCTAAACGTGTGAAAGAAGAAACAGCAGATTTTGAAATTGCACCAATTAAAAAGCCGAGAAAATTAAAATCGGAAATGGGCGAATTGCCATACGAAAGAAAAGCACTTAAAAAAGCAGTAATACCTACCACTCCTCAAAAGAAAGTAAAAACTTTTGCAGATGATGGCTTGACCCGATTGAACAAATACATTGCCAATGCGGGCGTTTGCTCTAGAAGAAAAGCCGATGAATTAATCGAATCTGGTGCCGTAATGGTTAACGACGAATTGATCAAAGAGTTAGGTTATAAAGTAAAAGATACCGATAAAATTACTTTTCAAGGTAAAGTATTGAAACGTCAAAAGTTGACGTATATCTTATTAAACAAACCCAAAGATTACATTACCACACTCGACGATCCGATGGAACGAAGAACGGTAATGGAATTAATTAAAAGTACCACCAACGAACGCGTTTACCCAGTAGGCCGTTTAGACAGAAACACCACTGGTCTTTTATTAATGACCAACGATGGTGATTTAGCAGATGTACTTTCGCATCCAAGAAATAAAGTTAAAAAACTATACGAAGTAGAATTAGACAAATCTTTGAGCCCATCCGATTTTGATAAAATTAAAAAAGGAGTGGAACTAGAAGATGGCGAAGCAGAAGTAGACGAGCTTTCTTATGTAGAGGGAAAGTCTAAAAAGCACATTGGCATTGGCATTCACATTGGTAGAAACAGAATTGTTAGAAGAATATTTGAATCTTTAGGTTATACCATTGTTCGATTAGACCGTGTAATATATGCAGGCTTAACAAAATTAGATTTATCGAGAGGTCGTTGTAGATTTTTAACTCAAGAAGAAATTATTCATTTAAAACATCTGAATAAATATTAGTCGAATGCTGAAAAAAATTTACCGCATATGTAAAAAGCTATTGCGCTATTTTTTAGGCATTAGTATTGCGTTAACCATTCTCTATCGATTTGTACCACCACCATTCACCTATCTGATGATTCAAAGGTTAGTGGAACAAAAAATAGATGGCGAAGATTTAAAGCTGCGAAAAGATTGGGTGAGCATCGAAGAAATGTCTCCTTATTTAGTGCGAGCGGTAATTGCTTCGGAAGACCAACACTTTAACGAACATTGGGGCTTTGATATAGAAGCTTTACAAAAAGCTTACCAACACAATCAAAAAAGTAAAAAAGTGAAAGGTGGTTCTACCATTTCACAACAAGTGGCCAAAAATGTTTTTCTCTGGCCTGGTCGCTCTTATATTCGAAAAGGACTCGAAGCCTACTTTACTATTTTAATAGAAATTACTTGGTCGAAAAAAAGAATCATGGAAATCTATTTGAATGAAATAGAAATGGGCGATGGTATTTATGGTGCGGAAGCAGCAGCACAAAAATATTTTCATAAACCTGCTAAAGATTTGAGCAAGCGTGAGTCGGCACTCATAGCCGCTGTATTACCTAATCCTATTAGGTGGACACCTGCTCATGCTAACGCCTATATTCAACGCAGACAATACAGAATATTAAGAGCCATGCGTTATGTTGGTAAGCCCGAATATTTAAAATAAAAAAAAGCCTCAAGAAATCTTGAGGCTTTTTTTAATTTATCTTTTTCGATTATTCTGCAACTACTTCAAAAGGAACTTGAATTTTTACCTCTTTATGAAGATTTAAGTTTGCGATGTAAGAACCTACAAACTTTACATCTGTTTCAAATGTAATGCGCTTGCGATCTACTTCGAATCCTAATTTCTTCAATTCTTCTGCAAATTGAATCGTATTTACTGCACCAAATATTTTACCAGACTCTCCAGCTTTAGCACCGATTTTAACAGTGATTGCCTTTAATCCTTCCGCCATATCAGTAGCAAGATTTTTAATTCTATCTTGTTTGAATTGCGTTTGTTTTAAATATTCCGTGTGCATTTTACGGTTTGGTTCATTAGCAATAACTGCAAATCCTTGTGGGATTAAGAAGTTACGACCATAACC
>CANJWU010000018.1 GCA_947478655.1 Sphingobacteriales bacterium
AAGTAATCCCATTGCAGCAGAATTAAAAACATTTGAAGCCGCTTTTAAAGCTTCGATGCAAAGTTCTGTGCCTTTATTAGATAAGGTAACGCAATATATTTACAAACGAAAAGGGAAGCAAATGCGTCCAATGTTTGTGTTTTTTACAGCACAACTTTGTGCTGGAATTACACCGGCAACGCATAGGGGAGCAGCATTAGTGGAGTTGCTACATACGGCTACTTTGGTGCACGATGATGTAGTAGACGACGCCTATTTGCGAAGGGGTTTTTTATCGATCAATGCCGTTTGGAAAAATAAAATAGCCGTATTAGTCGGCGATTTTTTATTGGCTAAAGGCTTGTTGTTATCATTGAACAACGATGATTTTAATTTGCTCAAAATAGTCTCTCGTGCAGTGCAGCAAATGAGCGAAGGAGAATTACTGCAAATAGAAAAGGCAAGAAGACTAGACATCAAAGAAGAAGTTTATTACGAAATTATAAGACAAAAAACAGCCTCTTTAATAGCTTCATGTTGCGCATGTGGTGCAGCATCTGCTGGTGTCGAACAACAAATGGTAGACCAACTCCATTTGTTTGGAGAGCACGTAGGAATGGCATTTCAGATCAAAGATGATTTAATGGATTTTGGTTATGATGACATTGGTAAGCCTAAAGGAATAGATATTAAAGAAAAGAAATTAACCTTGCCCTTAATTTATGCATTACAAAAAGTAAGTGCTGCAGAAAAAAATAAAATGATTAGGTTAGTCAAAAATCATCACGAAGAAAAAGAAACCTTAACGATCATTTTAAACTTTATCAATGCACAAGGCGGCATGGAATATGCAGCGCAAAAAATGATGGAGTATAAAAACAAAGCCATTGCAATACTTGCGCAATTCCCAGATTCCATTGCCAAAGAATCGCTGATTCAATTAGTTGATTTTACCATCAATAGAAAAAAATAATGTATTCAACGGAGCTTTTATTTTTCGGATGTTTTGCGCTATTTATTTTTGCCATGTTGGCCATAGACTTAGGCGTTTTTAATAAAAAAAACCATATTGTTAAAACCAAAGAAGCCTTCGTGATGAGTGCTATCTGGTTAAGCTTCGCCATCGCTTTTTATATTTTATTGTTATTTAAAGGGCATTGGATTCACGGCATCAGCGATTTAACATCTTTGCAAGCTGTTATTGCAGTAAACCATCAATCCATAGCCATTATTCCAACAAATTTTTCGGCCAGTTTAGCCAATTACAATCAAAATTTGGCCTTGGAGTTTATGAGTGGTTATTTGGTCGAGTATGCATTATCGGTAGATAATATCTTTGTGATCATCTTATTGCTAACCGCATTTAATGTAGCCGAAAAATATTATCACCGTGTTTTATTCTGGGGTATTCTGGGCGCAATTTTGATGCGTTTCCTTTTTATTTTCTTGGGGGCTACTTTAATTAAAGAATTTGAATGGATATTATATTTATTCGGAATATTTTTATTGTATACAGGATTATCTTTGTTTTTCAAAAAAGAAGAAACAGAAAAAATTGATACAGAAAATCATCCTGTTGTAAAATTTTTCGCAAAATATTTTAATGTCTTTCCGAGATATGTTGGGAGTAAATTTTTTGTTAAGAAAAATAAAAAATGGCTAATCACCCCTTTGTTTATTGTATTAATTGTCATCGAGTTTTCAGATTTAATATTTGCAGTAGATTCAATACCTGCCATATTTTCGATTACTAAAGATCCATTTATTGTTTTTTTCTCTAATATATTTGCCATATTAGGATTGCGTTCTATGTTTTTTTTATTGGTGAATGTGATTCATAAATTTCATTATTTAAAAACAGGTTTAGCGGTGTTATTGACATTTATTGGTGTTAAAATGCTGGCCGCACATTGGTTAAAGGCCATTGGATTTGGCACTTTACATTCCTTACTATTTATTATTTTTGTATTACTGAGCAGTATTTTGTTGTCCACTTTTTTTCCAAAAACAACTATTGAGAAATGATTATGAAAAAGTTTCTATTTTTTATGGGCATGTTGCTAGCCTGCATGAATCATGCAATGGCGCAAAGTCCAGAAGCCGATAAACCCATTGTAAAAAAAGTATTCGAAGATTATTATATAGGCGAGTACCGTTTTAAAAGTAGAAATAATTGGGTGCTTTTTGGATTTGGCCCAAACATTAAGCCTAGTTTGCCTAATTTCACTAATGCAAACATGGAATTAAGTTTTAATTATTATGATCGATTAGATAGATTATGGCAATTGAGTTACCAAGCTAGCACGCTTAATTATTTAGCATTTGGTGGCGCTACTGTTTACCTTAATGCATTTAATCTAGGTAGAGGAAAAGTAATCGAAAAACAATATTACAAAATAGCTGCCTTTGCTGGTCCTAGTTTAGTCTATACTAATTATTATCCTTATGATTCTACTAAAACCATTAATCAAGACAAAACATTTGGTATTGGATTGCAAGCACAATTGCAATTTATTGTCAAGCCAGTATATGATTTTGGTTTTAGCATTAGCCCTTTTGTGAATGTAAATACGGTGCAAACAGTTGCTGGTATTACGCTGGCTATTTATGGATCAAACGCAATGGAAAGAAAAATTAAATATTAATCATATTTAAAATTTCATCAACATATTTTCTGTTATTAGCTAAGCGAGGTACTTTATGTTGACCACCAAGCTTGCCTCTGTTTTTCATCCAATTGTAAAAAGTATCTGCTGGTGCAAGATGAACAATCGGTTTTAACAATGCAATATTGCCTTTTCGTTTTGCTTCGTAATCGGAGTTGATTTCTTTGAGGGCTGCATCCAAACAATCTGTAAAAGTATCGAGATGCTCAGGTGCTTTTTCAAATTCAATAATCCATTCGTGACCGCCAGATTTTTTATCACTAAAATAAATTGGTCCAGCAGTATAATCTCGAATAGCGGCGTTACAAATACTACAAGCTTTTACCAAGGCTTTTTCGGCATTGTCGATTATAAGTTCTTCTCCAAAAGCATTGATAAAATGTTTGGTTCGGCCGGTAATTAATATACGATAAGGGTTAAGGCTAGTAAATTGAACGGTGTCGCCCACTACATAGCGCCATAAACCCCCATTAGTAGAAATCACGATCGCATAGTTTTTAAACAAACTGACTTCTGCTAATGATAAAGTTTTCGGATTTGCTTCGTCGATGTTTTCTATTGGAATAAATTCATAATAGATACCATAGTCTAGCATCAATAACATTTCGCTATTCCCTATTTGATCTTGAATGCCAAAAAAACCTTCCGATGCATTATAGGTTTCTAGGTAATACATTTCTGAAGAAGGAATTAATTTTTGAAATTGTTCGCGGTATGGCGCAAAATTAACGGCACCATGAAAATACAATTCTAAATTGGGCCAAACTTCTAATAAATTATTTTTACCAGTAATTTCCAAAATTCTTTTGGCCAACAAAACTGTCCAAGTGGGAACTCCAGATATATTGGTAACATTCACATGGATGGTGGCATTGGCAATGGTTTCTAATTTTTCTTCCCAATGTTCCATGAGCGCAATTGCACTGTTCGGTGTGGTATGGAATTCGGCCCACATGGGCAAATTTTTAATTAATACAGCAGAAAGATCGCCATAAGAAATTGCTTCGTTTACGGGGCTTATTTGATTGCTTCCGCCCACAATTAAACATTTGCCAGTGAATATTTTTGATTCGGGTTGATTATTACAATAAATACTTAATAAATCTTTACCTCCCTTGTAATGACACTCCTCTAAAGATTCGTTGCTAACTGGGATGAATTTACTTTTGTCGCTGGTGGTGCCAGAAGATTTTGCAAACCATTTTATTTCCGAAAACCATAAAACATTTTCTTCCCCCTGCATCATCCGCTCAATATAGGGTTTGAGTGTGTCGTAGTTTTGCAGCGGAACTCTATTGACAAACTCTTCTCTGGTTTCAATACTTTTGTAATCGTATTTTCTACCCCATTCGGTATTTCTAGCGCTGTTAATTAAATTAAATAGCCATTCCTCTTGCACTTCGTTTGGATACTTCATGAAGAATTCAATTTGATGAATTCTTTTTTTCATAATCCAAGAAAGGATGGAGTTAACGACGGTCATTTGATTAGATGGTTTTGGGTCTTAATACAAAATTCTTACCTAAATATACGCGTCGAACTTGTTCGTCTGCGGCTAGCTCTTCTGCAGTGCCAGATTTTAAAATAGATCCTTCAAATAGTAAATAAGCACGATCGGTAATCGAAAGTGTTTCTTGCACATTATGATCGGTAATTAAAATACCAATATTTTTCTTTTTTAATTTGGAAACGATTGTTTGAATCTCTTCAACGGCAATAGGATCAACACCTGCAAAAGGTTCGTCTAGTAAAATGAAATTTGGATTTGCAGCTAATGCCCTTGCAATTTCGGTTCTTCTTCTTTCTCCACCAGATAATAAGTCGCCTTGGTTTTTCCTAACTTTACTTAAGCTGAATTCTTCGATGAGTTCTTCTAATTTATCTTTTTGTTCCGATTTAGAAAGGTTGGTCATTTCTAAAATGGCTAAAATATTTTCTTCTACGGTTAGTTTTCTAAACACCGAAGCTTCTTGTGCTAAATATCCAATGCCTTTTTGGGCTCTTTTATACATAGGCTCTTGGGTAATTTCTTCGTTTTGAAGAAATATTTTTCCCGAATTTGGTTTAATTAATCCTACGATCATATAAAAAGAAGTTGTTTTTCCTGCGCCATTTGGCCCAAGTAGTCCAACAATTTCTCCTTGTTTTACATTAAAAGAGACATCGTTTACTACGGTTCTTTTTTTGTAGGTTTTAATGAGGTGTTCGGCTCTTAATTCTAACATATATTACGATTGAATTCGGATGTCTTTAATATTTAATTGTATGCTTGTTTTTTCTCTCCAAGTATTTTCTTCAATGGTATAACAAATATCAAATGGAATACCTGGCACTAATTTATCTTTTAAATTTCCTAAACCAAAGGCAATACAATCAAATGCGTAACTTCCTTGTTGAACAACGGAAAATTTAAGGTGATTGTTATTTTGTTTGCCCACTAATTGTGCAGGACTCGCTAGTTGCACCTGAGAAGAAATAAATACAGGTTTCATATTTCCTGGTCCGAATGGTGCAAACTGTTTTAATATGGCATTCGTTTTGGTCGAAAATTCTGCCAAATTCATTTCGCATTCTATGGCAATTTCTGCTTGTAAAGAATCATCATGAATAGAAGCGGCTACAATTTCTTCGAATTTTTCTTGAAAGGCAGGAATTTGATCGATGTGCATGGTTAAACCTGCAGCATATTTATGTCCACCATATTGAATGAGCAAATCGCTACAAGCGCTGATGGCTTCGTAAATATCAAAACCATTTACCGAACGAGCGGAGCCCGCTGCTAAACCATTAGATTCGGTTAAAATAATGGTGGGTTTATAATGCTTTTCGATTAACCTAGAGGCTACAATTCCTATCACCCCTTTATGCCAAGATGCATCGAATAAAACGGTTGATTTTTTTTGATGTAAATCGAAGTTTTCTTCGATCATTTGCAAAGCCGATAGCGTAATGGATTGATCAAATTCTTTTCTTTCGGTGTTTTTGGCATCTACAATTTCACAAAAATCAAATGCAGATTGTTCATCTTCCGAAATTAATAAATTAACAGCATGCTTTGCATCATCAATTCTTCCGGCTGCATTGATTCTTGGACCAATCGCAAAAACAATTTCGTTGATAGATAAATCTGTTTTGGTTGCAGCAATATTCATGAGCGCTTTAAAACCTGGGCGTGGATTGCTATTTAATTGTTGCAAGCCAAAATAAGCCAGTGTTCTGTTTTCGCCTGTTAAAGGAACAATATCGGATGCAATACTTACCGCAACTAAATCTAATAATGGCAATATAGCGTCCATGTCTATTTGATGAAACTGACAATAGGCCTGCGCTAATTTAAATCCAATCCCACAACCCGAAAGTTCATCATAAGGATATTGACAATCTTTTTGTTTAGGGTCTAATACCGCAATAGCAGCAGGAACGGTATCGCCAGGCAAATGGTGATCACAAATTATAAAATCGATTCCTAAAGAATTGGCATAAGCTACTTTATCGTTTGCTTTAATACCACAGTCGAGCGCAATGATTAAACTAAAACCATGTTCTTTTGCAAAATCGATACCTGCAGTAGAAATACCATAACCTTCTTTGTATCGATCGGGAATATAAAAATCTAAATGGTCGTATTGTGTTTTGAAAAAAGTATAGGTTAAAGCTACAGAAGTGGTACCATCTACATCGTAATCACCGTAAATTAAAATGCGTTCGTTATGGGCAATGGCTTTATTAATTCTGTTAATAGCCAGCTCCATATCTTTCATCAAGAATGGATCGTGCAAGTGTAAAATAGAGGGTCTAAAAAAATCTTTGGCTTGATCAAAAGTATAGATTCCTCTTTTAGTTAAAAGGGAGGCAATCACCGGGTTTACATTCAGCTCGCCAGCGAGCCGATCGATTGCGGTTTTATCCGAATGGTTATTTTCTACCCACCTTTTTTCCATATCTTTGTAAACAGTTTTTGTAAAAATACATTTTTCAATCCAAAAATTGAGACAAAATACAAAGGCTTGTCGGTATTTTAAACCGCATAAATGAAAATAATAAGATGACAAAGCTTGTAGTACTTACCGAGGGGCAATATTCTGTAGACCAATCCAAAAAGTTTATTCCTTTTGATCCAATTTTACACGATCCAAAAGACAGACCGGCATCTATATTTGTTCATGTACAACCCTTTTTATTACAAACCGAACATGATTTACTTTTATTTGATACTGGCTTAGGCTATGCAAATGCAGCAGGCGAATTAGTGATTCACGAAGCCATTAAAAATGCTGGATTTGATCCATCAGATGTTACTAAAGTTTTAATGAGTCATTTGCATTTTGACCACGCAGGTGGAATGGTATACGAAAAAGAAGGCAGCACCTATTTAAGTTTTCCAAATGCAAGTTATTATATTCAACAAGAAGAATTAAATTTTGCTTTGACACATGCCACGCAGTCTTACCGTTTAGCGCCTTTAGAATTTTTAAGAAGATCTGATGCATTGGTTTTATTAGATGGAAATGGAACCATTGATGGGTATATCGATTATGAAATAACCGGAGGACATTGCCCCTTTCATCAAGTGTTTAAAGTGCATACAGCCAAGGAGATTTATTTTTTCGGAGGAGATGTTTTGCCAGAAGCCATGCAAGTGGTAAGGCGTCTAATTGCTAAATATGATTTTGACGGGAGAAAAGCGATGGAGTTAAGAAATCAATTTGCAGCACAAGCAGTGCAAGAAAATTGGAATTGTTTAATGTATCACGACCGGCAACATGCGCTTACCAAATTTGAAATGATAGCAGATGCAGTAGCCATAAAAAAGCCTTTCTAAAAAAATTAGAAAGGCTTTTTTTATAAGATAAATTTTATTGCTTTATTTTTTTGCAACTAAATTTACTGTGATTTCGAATTCATCTTCAATTGCTTTGTCGCCAATGCTTTCGAAGAATGATTTCGAACCATATTTGATGTCAAATTTAGTTCTATCAATACGAATAGTAGATACCGCAACTAATACCTCACCTTTTTTGCTAATGGCAGCAGGGAAAGTAATCGCATTAGTAATTCCTTTAATAGTTAAGTTCGCTTCGATGTTCGCTTTGTTAGCCGACTCGTAACTTACTTTATTAATGTTTAATTGTACAGTAGGATATTTTGCGATACTGAAAAAATCATCAGATCTTAAATGACCAATTAATTTATCAGCCCATTCGCCAGTTAAATCTGTGCATTTGATACTGTTCATGTCAATTACAAACGATCCGCCAGTAATGTTATCATCTACCATCGTTAATCCACCCGAAGCCAATGCAATTGTTCCACCATGTTGACCAGTTACTTTTTTTGCTAACCAGTTAATAGAACTTGCGGTGCCGTCAACTTTATAGTTTGCCGATTTTGCTTTTGGTGCAGCTGTTGCTACAAATCCTGCTACAATAATAGCAAGCGTTAAAATGTGTTTTTTCATAATTTTTTTAATTTGATTCAAAGATAGTAAAATAAATGTTATAACATCTAATATTGAAATTATTTTTCATTGTTCTTAAAAAAGCATAAAAAAAGAGCATAAGCCCCCTTTTTATGATTTTTTATTATTATTATTCTGCATAGCTCTCTATAGGAGGGCAAGCGCAAATAAGCGTTCTGTCGCCATGGGTATCGTTAACTCTACCAACAGAAGGCCAAAACTTATTGTTTTTAACCCATGATAATGGATAGGCTGCTTTTTGTCTAGTATAACTATGATTCCATTCGTTGCCTGTAATTACCGCTGCAGTATGAGGTGCGTTTTTCAATACATTGTCTAACTTGTCTACATTACCTTGCTCCACTTCTTGAATTTCATGATAAATGGAAATCAACGCATCGCAGAATCTATCTAGTTCTGATTTTGGTTCGCTCTCGGTTGGTTCGATCATGATAGTACCTGCAACTGGAAACGAAACAGTGGGTGCATGGAAACCATAATCCATTAATCTTTTGGCAATGTCGGTTACTTCGATGCCAAAGTTTTTAAACATTCTGCAATCAACAATCATTTCGTGTGCACAACGTCCGTTACTTCCTGCATATAAAATTTGATAATGTTTTTCTAAACGGCTCTTAATGTAATTTGCATTTAAGATAGCATATTTAGTAGCGTTGGTTAAACCCTCACTACCCATCATAGCAATATATGCATGAGAGATTAATAAAATACTTGCGCTACCATAAGGAGCTGCAGATACTGCAGGTATTGCTTTTGCGCCACCTGTTTTTACTATACTGTGTCCTGGTAAAAATGGAGATAAATGTTTAGCCACACCAATGGGTCCCATACCTGGGCCACCACCACCATGCGGAATACAGAATGTTTTATGCAAATTTAAGTGACAAACATCTGCGCCAATTGCTGCAGGGCTTGTTAAGCCTACTTGTGCATTCATGTTCGCACCATCCATGTAAACTTGTCCGCCATGTTCATGAATCAATGCGCAAATTTCTTGAATTGATTCTTCGAACACCCCATGTGTAGATGGATAAGTCACCATCAATGCCGCTAAATTTTCTTTATTAGCAATGGCATGTTGGCGTAAATCTGCTACATCAATGTTTCCTTTTTCATCACATTTAGTAACAATGATTTTAAATCCAGCCATAGAGGCACTCGCAGGATTGGTACCATGTGCAGACGAAGGAATTAACACAATATTACGATGGCCTTCTCCTTTGTCTTTTAAATATTCACGAATAACCATTAAGCCAGCATACTCGCCTTGTGCACCTGCGTTGGGTTGTAAGCTCATGGCATCAAAGCCAGTAATTTCGCATAATGCTTTTTCTAGTTCAGAAAAAATTTGCATGTAACCGCCTACCTGATTGCTAGGTGCAAATGGATGTAGTTTTCCAAATTCTGCCCAGGTTACCGGAATCATTTCGGTTGTTGCATTTAGTTTCATGGTACAAGAACCTAAAGCAATCATCGAATGACATAAAGAAAGATCTTTTGCTTCTAATGATTTTATATAACGCAACATCTCGTGTTCCGAATGATGCGAATTAAAAATACGGTGAGTTAAAATGTCCGATTGGCGTTCGTTATTATTTCCTAAATGAGCACTTACTTTAATATTTAATTGAAAATCTGCCGCAGATTTACCAATCATTTTTGCAAATATTTCTGCAATTTTTTGAATGTCTGCAACTTGGGTAGTTTCGTCAATGGCAATGTATATATGCTTTCCATCGTACCTGAAATTCATTTCGTTGTCTATCGCATCTTTATGAATGGCAGCTAATTGATCACCAACATTTATTTTTAAAGTATCGAAATAGTTTTTATTTTCTTGTACATAACCTAATTGAGTTAAGGCATCAGAAAGGCAAACAGCTAAACCATGAATTCTACCAGCAATTTTTTTCAAACCAGTAGGGCCATGATAAATGGCATACATAGAAGCCATAATAGCCAGTAGCGCTTGAGCGGTACAAATGTTGGAAGTCGCTTTGTCTCTTCTAATGTGTTGTTCCCTTGTTTGTAAAGCCATTCTCAATGCAGGCTCACCGTGCGCATCAATTGATACACCAATAATTCTACCTGGCATCGATCTTTTGTATTCTTCTTTAGTTGCAAAGAAGGCGGCATGTGGACCACCATATCCCATAGGAATACCAAAGCGTTGAGAAGAACCTACAACAATGTCTGCACCAAATTCTGAAGGTGGCGTAAGTAAAACTAAACTCATGATGTCTGCTGCAACAGTTAGTTTAATATCTAAGCTTTGACATTTGCTAGCAAAATCTTGGTAATTATAAATGTTACCATTACCCGCTGGGTATTGAACAATGGCACCAAACATTTTATCGGTTAAATGCACGGTTTCGTGATCGCCAATTATTAATTCGATGCCCAATGGATTGGCACGTGTTTTTAAAATATCAATGGTTTGAGGCAATACTTCTTGCGAAACAAAGTAAATAGATGCGTCATCGTTTTTTCTTAAAGAATACTGCATAAACATGGCTTCGGCAGCTGCAGTACCTTCATCTAATAATGAAGCATTTGCAATTTGCATACCGGTTAAATCTAATACCATTGTTTGGTAATTTAACAAGGCTTGCAAACGACCTTGCGCAATTTCTGCTTGGTAAGGAGTATATTGTGTATACCATCCTGGATTTTCTAAAATATTTCTTTGAATAACGCCAGGGGTAATACAATCATGGTAACCTAAACCAATATATGATTTAAAAACTTTATTTTGACTTGCAATTTTTTTCAAGTCGCTTAAATAATTCGCTTCCGATTTTGCTGCAGGTAATCGAAGGGCTTGTGCCAATCTAATTTTTGCAGGAACAGTTTGTTCGATTAACGTATCAATAGTATTTACACCAATGCTGGCTAACATTTTTTCTGTGTCTGAAACATTTGGCGAAATGTGTCTATTTTCGAATTTTTCTGAGTATTGAATATCTAGGTTCATGGTGAAGAATTTGATTGCGAAATTAATAAAAAAATTACTGCTTATAAAGGGATAATCGGCATTTATTTTTGATTATAAAACACGAATAGTATAGTCATTTTTGCTTGCTGTTAGGCTGCCAAATGCGACACAACATTCGGCTGGAAATCCATTAGCGGCTAATAGTGTAATCATCTCAGATTCGTGTGCTGCATCTACTGCAATTAATAAACCACCCGATGTTTGAGGGTCGGCTAATATGGCTAGTTCGGGGGCTAATTCAGTTGCTTGTGCTTGAATAGTTGATTGGGGATGGATGCTAATTTTGCTACCATAACTTGCCCAATTTCTGCCGGTGCCACCCGGAATAGAATTTTGCATTAAGTAATCTTTTAAACCAGGTATTTGTGGAACCATTTGGTAGTTTATTTCGGCTGATAAATGGCTGCCCTCGCACATTTCAGTTAAATGACCTAACAAACCAAATCCGGTTACATCGGTCAGCGCGCGAACCCAACTTAATTTGCCTAAGGTTTCACCAAATTTATTCAGTTTCACCATCGATTCTTTGGCAATTTGTTCTTGTGTAGGTTGCAGGATTCCTTTTTTCTGCGCAGTCGTTAAAATACCAACACCAAGCGCTTTGGTTAAAAATAATTTGCAACCCAATTCTGCGGTAGAATTCTTTTTTAAATTAGCAATTGGAACAATGCCATTCACGGCTAATCCAAAAATAGGCTCTGGGCTATCGATGCTGTGTCCACCGGCAAGCGTAATGCCTGCTTCGGCGCAAATGGCTCTACTGCCTTCTAATACTT
>CANJWU010000019.1 GCA_947478655.1 Sphingobacteriales bacterium
CAGGTGCAGATAAAGTAGAAGTTTGCCCAACAGCAGGTTATCCAATTGTTTACGGCGAAAAAATAATCAGTCCAAATTTACCTACCGTTTTAGTATACGGACATTACGATGTTCAACCTGCAACGCCTTTAGAATTATGGGATACACCACCATTCGAACCTACCATTCGTAAAACTTCAATTCATCCAGAAGGCGCCATTTTTGCAAGAGGATCTTGCGATGATAAAGGTCAAATGTATATGCATGTAAAAGCATTCGAATTAATGATGCAAACCAATACATTGGCTTGTAATGTTAAATTTATGATTGAAGGTGAAGAAGAAGTTGGTTCATCAAATTTAGGCATTTTTGTAAAAGCAAATAAAGAAAGATTAAAAGCAGATGTGGTGTTAATTTCAGACACATCTATACTAGCAAACGACTTACCTTCAATTGACTGTGGCTTAAGAGGATTAAGCTATGTAGAAGTAGAAGTTACAGGACCGAACCGCGATTTACACTCTGGTGTTTACGGTGGAGCCGTTGCTAATCCAATCAACATTTTAGCTAAAATGATTGCACAAATGCATGATGAAAATAACCACATTACTATACCTGGTTTTTATGATCAAGTATTAGCAGTTTCTGAAACTGATCGTGCAGAAATGGCAAAAACACCATTTGATTTAAAAGATTACATAACCGATTTACAAGTTTCGGAAGATTGGGGAGAAAAAGGATATTCAACTATTGAAAGAACAGGTATTCGCCCAACGCTAGATGTGAATGGTATTTGGGGCGGTTATACTGGTGAAGGTGCTAAAACAGTTTTGCCTTCTAAAGCCTTTGCAAAAATTTCGATGCGTTTGGTTCCAAATCAAACTTCTGAACAAATCACTAAATTATTTTCTGATTACTTTACTAGTATTGCGCCTAAATCGGTGAAGGTTGAAGTAAGACCTCATCATGGTGGCGAACCTGTTTTAACGCCAACAGATTCTATTGCATTTAAAGCAGCAAGTAAAGCAATGGAAACAACATACGGTAAAACACCTATTCCTACTAGGGGTGGAGGCAGTATTCCAATTGTTGCGCTATTCGAAAAAGAATTAGGATTAAAATCTGTTTTAATGGGATTTGGTTTAGATTCTGATGCTTTGCATTCTCCGAACGAACATTATGGTTTGTTTAATTATTACAAAGGCATCGAAACCATTCCATTGTTTCATGAATATTTTGCAGCCATGAGCAAATAATAAGATGAATCAACTTGCTGCTGAGCGTTCGCTTTATTTATTACAACATGCCAATAACCCTGTAAACTGGTATCCATGGGGCAAAGAGGCTTTAGATAAAGCAATCGCAGAGCAAAAGTTACTCATTATTAGCATTGGTTACGCAGCTTGCCATTGGTGTCATGTAATGGAACACGAATGCTTCGAAGACCTCGAGGTTGCCGAAGTAATGAACAAACATTTTGTATGTATAAAAATTGATCGAGAAGAACGACCAGATCTTGATCAAATTTATATGAATGCGCTCCAATTAATGAAAGGCCAGGGAGGTTGGCCACTCAACATTATTGCTTTACCCAATCAAAAACCAATTTATGGAGGAACTTATTTTAAAAAGTCCGACTGGATTGCTGTACTTCAAAACATCAATAGCTATTACCATCAAAATCCTTCCGAAACCATTGCCTACGCTGATAAACTAACAGAAGGCATTCGTCAAATAGATCAAATAATACCCAATCAACAAGCGACTAATTTTACTATCGAATCGCTTCAAAAGGCCCTGGATAAAATTATTCCATATTACGATTTTACTTTTGGCGCACACCAAGGGGCACCTAAATTTCCGATGCCCTGTTATTATTCATTCTTGTTAAAATTTGCACATGTTACAAACGATAATAGGGTAACAGCCTTTGTACAATTGACTTTGAACCAAATGGCTAATGGCGGAATTTATGATCATTTAGCCGGAGGATTTGCAAGGTATGCAGTAGATGAACAATGGAAAATTCCCCATTTCGAAAAAATGTTATACGATAATGCGCAACTTATTTCACTTTATACTGCTGCATTTCTCAAATTTAAATCACCATTATATAAACAAGTAGCTATTGAAACAATAGATTTTTGTATAAGGGATTTTCTTCAAGCAGGCGAGGGGTTTCAGTCGGCATTCGATGCAGATTCGGAAGGAGTAGAAGGCAAATATTATTGTTTTTCAAAAGAAGAAATTGGGAATGTTTTAGGAAATGATGCAAACTTGTTTTGTAGTTATTTTGAAATATCGGAACAGGGAAATTGGGAAGAAAATATAAATATTCTTCATCGAAAAATACCCAACGAACATATCGCTGAATCTTATAACCTAAGCGTGGAAGCATTGATTGAAAAAATTAATTTGCTCAAAACCCAATTACTCAATTATCGTATGCTGAGAATAAAACCAGCATTAGACGATAAACAATTAACATCCTGGAACGCTTTAATGATAAAGGCTTTAGCCGATGCCTATTTGACATTTGATAATATAACCTATTTAAAAACGGCAGTAGCAACAGGCAATTTTATCTATACAAAATTATTTGATCAACAAACGCTATATCGTTCTTATCAAAAACAAAGTGCTAAAATTCCTGGATTTTTAGATGATTATGCCTTAACCATAGATGCATTTATTTCCCTTTACGAAATTACATTCGATGAAAAATGGTTAAAGGCTGCAGAACAAATCACCCAGATTTGCATCACACAATTCCAAGACCAAGACACGCAAATGTTTTATTACACTGCTGCAAACGATGCGCCATTAATCGCCCGTCAATTTGAAACGATAGACAATGTCATTCCCTCTAGTAATGCGGTGTTGGCGCAGGCTATGTTCAAATTAGGGGAGCTTTTAACTAATGAATCTTATATCGAAACTGCTAAGGTTAACCTTCAAAGCATGTTTCATCAAACCACTAAAAGTGTTTCTTCTTATTCCAATTGGGCAAGTTTATTGTTAAACTTTATTCAACAACCAAGTATTTTTGTAGTTACTGGACCTAAAGCCGCAGAGCTTAGAAATGAAATGGCCAAAAATTATTTACCATTTATCATGTATGCTGGGTCAGAAAATAATGCTACACTTCCTATTTTTGCGAATCGTTTTAAAGCAAATGAGAATTGGATTTACATTTGTAAGAACAACAATTGCGCATTACCCGTGCAAAATATAGCCGCGGCTTTACCTTTAATTTAACGAATAGTTTTGATAAAAAGCACTTGCTTTTTTAGGCCGCTAACTTGCTGTGTGTGGTAGTAAGAATAAGTGTTTGAAGGAAATAAGTCAATTATTTTTATACTAGTAAATAAGTTGTTTTCTACTCGTATAAAAAGTCTTATTTTTTTTATGGATTTGCCATTATAATTAATAACACATTTTTTAACAGGAATATAATCTTCTAAGGCTGTATATTGAACCGTTTGATTGTTTGCATCTGAATCTTTTGCGAATGAATTTTTCCAAGCTTTCTTATTGATGTCGTAGCTTAAAAAACCTTTCAAATCTTCTGTTAAATTTATGCTTTTGATTTTTTTGATTTCAAAACGATCGTTTACTTTCACTACTTTAAGGTAGGATTTTTCCGAAAACTGAATAAGCTTCAACTGCTCGTCTATAAAGCCTTTCAGGCTAAAATAAGCTATTGAATTAGGTTCTACTTTAGCTTGTTGGCATGCGCTCGTACTCCATATTAATACGATTCCAAAAACAATTTTTTTAAACATGGCTAATTAAACTTACACCATTCATTTCTGCTGGTTGTGGTAAATGCATCATGGCTAAAATTGTGGGTGCTACATCTGCTAAGCCACCATCATTTAATTTTGTAACTTCCTCATCGATGATTATACAAGGAACTAAATTGGTAGAGTGAGCGGTATTAACCGATCCATCGGCATTGATCATAAAATCGGCATTGCCATGATCGGCAATAATAATAAATGAATAACCATTTTTAAGACCAGATTCAACTACTTCTTTAGCACATTGATCGACCGTTTCGACTGCTTTTACCACCGCTTGGAAAACGCCTGTATGACCTACCATATCTGGGTTTGCAAAATTTAAACAAACAAAATCTGCTTCTTTTTTATCCAATTCTGCTATAATTGCATCCTTTATGCCATAGGCACTCATTGCTGGTTGTAAATCGTAGGTTGCCACTTTAGGAGAAGGCACCATGATTCTTTTTTCTCCCTTAAACTCTTGTTCTCTTCCTCCAGAAAAGAAAAAAGTAACATGCGGATATTTTTCTGTTTCGGCAATTCTAATTTGCTTTAAATTTTGTTGCTCAATAATTTCACCTAAGGTATTGCGCAAATTATCTTTTTCAAAAACCACTTTTATATTTTCAAAAGATTCATCGTAGGTGGTCATGGTTACATAATACAATGAAAGTTTATTCATATTGTATTCATGTCTATCTTTTTGCGTTAAAGCCGAAGTTATTTCTCTTGCACGGTCTGTTCTAAAATTAAAACTGATGACTACATCACCTTCTTTAATGGCATCATAGGCATTTCCAGCTTCATCAAGACATACAATAGGTTTAATAAATTCATCTGTAATGCCATTGGCATAAGCTTGTTTAATCGCTTCTTCTACATTGTTCGTTTGTTCGCCAATTTGATTGACCAATAAATCATAAGCTAATTTTACGCGTTCCCATCTATTATCTCTGTCCATTGCATAAAAACGACCTATAATGCTTGATATATGTGCATTTGAGCCATCTAGGTGTTCTTGTAAATTATTTAAATAATTGATTCCAGCTTTTGGATCGGTATCTCTGCCGTCTAAAAAAGCATGTATTAGTACATTTTCAATTTTATAATCAGCGGCCATATCACACAAACCTTTGAGGTGATTAATATGTGAGTGTACACCACCATCAGATAATAGTCCTATAAAGTGTACATTTTTATGATTGCTTTTGGCATATTCAAAAGCATTTTTTAAGGTTTCGTTCTCCCAAAGCGTTTTTTCCTTTACCGCTTTATTAATTTTAACTAATTCTTGATAAATGATGCGTCCAGAGCCAATGGTTAAATGACCCACCTCCGAATTTCCCATTTGACCTTCGGGTAATCCTACCGATTCTCCAGATGCAACTAGCTTAGCATGAGGGTATTTGCTATATAATGAATTGATAAAAGGTGTTTGTGCATGTTGAATGGCATCTGCTTGGTATTGTAAACCCAATCCCCAGCCATCTAATATCATCAATACTGTTTTTTTCATTTTCATAAACAAAAATACAAAGCAATTCATTGATTGGCACAGTTTTTATACATTAATTCGTGTAAATATTAATTTTATCTCTAATGAAGCGTTTTTGGATCCTTCTTATATTGGGTTTTTTCACTTTTAATCAAGTGAATGCGCAAAACAATATCATCGATGATATTAGTTTAGGATTTGCCAATTCTGATCAACAAACAATTGCTAAATACCTTGGAAATAAAGTAGAAATCAATCTTTTTGACTTATCTGGCGTATATAGCAAAGCCCAAGCCGAAATGGTTTTAAAAGACTTTTTTGATAAATACGAAGTACAATCTTTCCAATTATTCAATAAAAGCAACGCAAATGGAGGCCCATCCAAATTTGCCATTGGTAATTTAAATACAAGGAATGGCAATTTTAGAATTTTCTTTATTCTAAAAGAGCTAGAAGGAGCCTATTTTATTCAAGAAATGCGTTTTTTAGCCCAAGCTTCGCGCTAATTTTTTAACTTTGGCAAAAGCCAAATCAATGAATTATTCTATTCCTCAATTAACACTCTTTATAAAAGCTGTCCTTGCAGAAGATATAGGAACTGGCGATCATACCTCTTTAGCAACTATTCCAACAGGCGTTCAAAGCCAAGCAAAATTGTTAGTGAAAGAAAATGGTGTAATTGCAGGTGTTCAAATTGCCTTGAAAATTTTTGAAATAGTAGACCCCAGTTTACAAATTGAACTTTTCTATCAAGATGGTGATACCGTAAAAGTTGGACAAGAAATTTTACATGTAAAAGGCAGCGTACATTCGATCTTAAAAGCAGAAAGATTGGTGTTAAATACCATGCAAAGAATGTCTGGTATTGCAACTACTACCGCACATGCGGTCTCCTTGGTTAAAGATTACAACACACAAATTTTAGATACTAGAAAAACAACACCTGGCTTTCGCTTTTTAGAAAAAGAAGCGGTTAAAATAGGAGGTGGGTTTAATCACCGATTTGGTTTATTCGACATGATATTAATAAAAGACAATCATGTAGATTATGCTGGCGGAATTACCAAAGCACTAGAGAACGCGCATCAATACCTTTTACAAACGGGTTTGATTTTACCAATCGAAATAGAAACAAGAACTTTAGCAGAAGTAAAAGAAGCATTAGCCATTGGAGGATTTCAACGCATGATGTTTGATAATTTTAGTTTTGAAAACATAAAAACTGCCGTCAATTTGGTGGATGGCCAATACGAAACCGAGGCATCTGGTGGAATAACCATTGAAAATGTGCAAGCATATGCTGCATGTGGCGTGAGTCATATTTCCTTAGGTGCTTTAACTCATTCAGTTAAGTCATTAGACTTGAGTTTAAAGGCATTTTAAAAGATTTTATATATTTGATCATTCCTATTTGATATGCTTTCAATCTATACCTCAACCGCTTTAATTCTTTCCTATTTGTATGGGTCTATACCCACTGCAATATGGTTGGGTAAAGCCATGTATGGAATAGATGTAAGAGAATATGGAAGTGGTAACGCGGGTGCAACTAATACTTTCCGCATACTTGGTAAAAAGGCTGGTATTCCAGTTTTAATCATTGATATACTCAAAGGATTTACCGCTACTAATTTGGTTTATTTTGTTGGAAAATATTCTCCGGGAACGGTTCAATTTGCCAATTTCCAATTAGTGTTAGGTTTAACCGCAATTGTAGGACATATATTTCCCGTATTTGCTGGTTTTAGAGGCGGTAAAGGCATCGCAACCTTATTTGGTATGATATTAGCCGTTCATCCGGCGGCATCGGCCTTAGCTTCTGTAGTCTTTATTATCATGTTGCTCAGTACACGCTATGTTTCTTTAAGTTCGATGATAGGTAGTTTTTCCTATCCGATCATCATCATTTTATTTTTTAACGAAACAGCCACGCGTACCCAAATCTTATTTGCCATTGTGGTGAGTATATTAGTCATGATCACGCATCAAAAAAATATCGAAAGATTATTAAAAGGCAAAGAGTCTAAAGTTAATTTTAGAAAGAAAAAAGGCATTCCGAATGAATCATAATTTCCTTAATATTTATATGAAAAATAAATTTATCTTAACAGCAGGCCTTGTGCTTGTCATGGCCCTAAATGCGCAATCTCAGACGATTGTTAAATGTTCAACACATGAATATACCGAAACGGTATCTATGCTTGATCCACAATTTGTGATCAATCAAGCACAATTAGAAAAAGAAACGCAAGCCTATATAAAAGGTATTAAATCTTTCGAAAACAAATCGGCGGTTAAAATTATTCCAATCGTATTTCATGTATTTCATAATGGCGGTTCGGAAAATATTTCTAAAGAAAGAATTCTAGAACAAGTAGAAATTTTAAATAAAGATTTTAGAAGATTAAATGCAGATACAGCAAGCACAAACCCAATATATAAAGGCATTGCTGTAGATTGTGAGATAGAATTTAGGTTGGCTAAAATAGACCCGAATGGCAATTGCACCGATGGTATTGTGCGTTACCAAACCGATCAAACTTTTAATGCAGACAATCCTATTAAGGCTTTAAGTGCATGGCCAAATAATAAATATTTTAATGTTTGGGTTGTAGAAACTATTACGCCATCGGCTGGAACACCAGCAGGAGGAGTTGTTTTAGGACGTTCACAATTTCCAGGTGGGGCCAATTCAACAGATGGAATCTTATTAAAATCGACTGTTTGCGGAAATACCACAGCTTACAATAATTATGGAAGAACTTTAAGTCACGAAATGGGTCACTCGTTTAATCTTAGACATATTTGGGGTGATGCTACTTGTGGAAGCGATTTAGTTAATGATACACCTCCGCATAATGCAGCAAACAGTGGTTGTCCGGTAAATAAAGTTTCTTCTTGTGTTAGTGGAAATGTGATTGAAATGACAGAAAATTACATGGACTATACCGATGGTAGTTGTCAAAACATGTTTAGTGCGGGTCAAAATGTAAGGATTCAAGCGACTATTAATTCTACAACTAATAGTAGAAATAATTTGTGGACACCAGCAAATTTAATTGCTACGGGTACCAACGATGGTTATGTTGCCCCTTTATGTATTGCTAAAGCAGATTTTGCTAGAAACCAAGAAGTATGTACAGGTATTACTGTTCAATATAAAGATGGTAGCTACAGAGGTGATGCAACTGCCTGGGAATGGACATTTGAAGGTGGAAATCCAGCGACTTCTACTTTACAAAACCCTACCGTTGTATATGCTAACGGTGGACGATATAATGTTTCTTTAAAAGTAAGTAATGCAGCAGGATCGGATAGTATTTTAAAACCAGGATTTTTGAAGGTATTTGAAACAGTTGCTAAGATTGGCGCACCATTCGAAATTAACATGGAAGATGCTGCCATTGTAGATACAATTATTTACAATAAACCAAATAATACCAAAAAATGGGAACGCGTAACCAATACTGGATATAATAGTGCTAGCGCTTTAGCAATGAAATTTTATGGTGTTTCAGATGGTCAAGTAAATTCATTTATATTACCTGCATTAAATTTAAAAGGAACAACAAATCCGGTGATGAAATTCAAAGTTGCTTATGCGATGAGAACATCTTTAAGTACCGATGAATTAAATGTTGGTGCCTCAAGAAATTGTGGGGTAACTTTTGCCAATTTATATACTAAATCGGGCGCAACACTAGCAACCGCGCCAACTGCAACGAGTCAATTTATTCCAAATAGTACTGCGCAATGGCGTCAAGATAGTATCAGTTTATCGGCATACACCAACGAAGACAATGCTATTTTCAGATTTAAAGCAACCAATGGCGCGCCAGGAAATAATATGTATATCGATGACATTGTGATATCGGTAGCAACAGGAGTGGAGCATTTAGTTTTAAATAATTTAAATTTAAGTATTGCTCCAAATCCATTTGCAAATGAAACTAAAATGTCTTTCTTTTTAGTTCAACCAGCTCATGTAAGCATTGATATTACTGATGTTTTAGGTAGAAAGCTAAAAACCATTGCAAATGAACAAATGGCATCAAATACACATGAATTTATTATCAGCAACAACCAATCGGAATTCCAAAATGGCATTTATTTCTTAAGAATAAATATTGGAGGAGTTCAAAAAGTAGAAAGATTAATTATTCAAAATTAATTCAAAAATAAAATATTAAAAAAGCCGCTTTAATTAGAGCGGCTTTTTTTATGCTAAAGCTTTTAAAATACTTTCTGCTTTGAGTAAACATTCTTCGTATTCTTTTTCGGGATCGGCGTCTAAGGTAATGGCACTGCCTACTTGAAAGGATAAGGACTTTGTATTTTTATCATAAAAAATACTCCTAATAATTACATTAAAATCAAAATCACCTATTGGGTCGATGTATCCAATACTGCCCGAATATAATCCTCTTTTAGTGTTTTCCACTTCCTCAATCAGCTCCATGGCGCGCAACTTGGGTGCACCTGTCATCGATCCCATTGGAAAAGCATTTTGTATGCATTCAAAAATACTACAATCGGCTTTTATTTCTGCTTCAACGGTACTGATCATTTGATGTAAATTGGCAAATGTATGGATACCAAATAACTCCGAAACCTTTATTGTGCCTAATTTTGCGCTCTTTGTTAAATCGTTTCTAACCAGATCTACAATCATTACATTTTCTGCAATTTCTTTTGGATCGTTTTGTAAAATCAATTTTTCTTGTTCATCTAAAACAGGATCTTCGTTTCTTTTTCGCGTTCCTTTAATGGGTTGAGAGAAAATACGATTCGCTCTTTTTCCTAAAAATCTTTCGGGGCTTGCACAAATAACATATTGCGCATCATTTTTATATAATGCCGAAAAGGGCATAGGGGATAGGGAATTTAATTTAGTATAAAGTGCAATGGGATCAAGTGTAATGTCGTTTAAACTAAAAGCGATGCAGTAGGTTATTTCATATATATCGCCAGCAGTGAGGTGTTTTTTTAGTTGATTTACTTTATCAATATAGGCTTGTTTAGAAACACTCGCTTGAAGCATATCAAGCTTGATTTTGTTGGCCTCTAAGGCTTTTTCAGGCAACAGATTAGCGTTAGCATGATTGCTTAAATAAACAGATTGTGGAGCAAAAAGATGTGCTAATGGCGATTGATGTAATTGGGTATTGGCAGATATTAATTTGGGATAAACCGAATTTTTTAAATCATAACTTAATGCTGCAAATAACCATGTTCCGAAATGTTTCTTTTGAAATGCTGCTAATTGAACAAAGGCATTTTCTGGAGCATTAATCTCCATTTGTTCGGCCACACCAATGCCCAAAATAAAAGCATATTTACTTTTATCGTCTTGATATTGGTTTGAATTTAATAAACAAAAAACAGCATTTGCTTCATCAATTTGATTTAATGAAGGTAGATTTTCGCTGATATAAATTTGTTGTGTTGACATAAAAAAAGGGCCGAAGCCCTGTTGTAAATATTAAGACAATATCAATGTTTGCTTACGATCTGGACCTACGGAAAGATATTTAACGGGTACACCAAGTTCTTTTTCTAAGTACTTAATATATGCCATTAATTTTTCTGGAATTTCATTGATTTCTCTAATCTGTGTTAAATCTTCTTTCCATCCATCAATTTCTTTATAAACAGGAGTTGCTGTTACTGATAAGATATCATATGGCATATAATCAATCGTTTCTCCATTGTAAATATAATGCGTACATGCATAAATTTTTTCGAAACCAGAAAGTACATCTGCTTTGGTCATGACTAATTCTGTTACACCATTTAACATGATAGCATATTTCAATGCAGGCAAGTCTATCCATCCACATCTTCTAGGTCTGCCTGTTGTAGCACCAAATTCGTGTCCAATTCTTCTTAATTCTTCTCCCACTTCGTTGTCTAATTCGGTAGGAAAGGGGCCACCACCAACGCG
>CANJWU010000020.1 GCA_947478655.1 Sphingobacteriales bacterium
TCTTTGGGTGCAACACGAAAGACATGGTTTCGATTATAATAATCAAGAAAAAGTGGCTAAACAATTGGCTTATTTTAAAACAGTTGTTGACCGATTTAAAAATCATCCAGCATTACTAATATGGGGCGTGGGAAATGAAGTGGATTTAAACTATACCAACCCAAATGTTTGGAACGCCATTCAAGACATTGCAAAATACATTCACGAAAGCGATCCTAATCATCCAACCACAACGGTTACCGCTGGATTAGACTCTTTAGAAGTTGCTTTTATTAGCGCTCGTTGTCCAGATATCGACATTTATTCCATTAATACCTATGGCGACATTGGCAATGTGCCCAATCATATTGCAAAGTTTGGATGGAATGGCCCTTATATGATTACCGAATGGGGTCCTAATGGTCATTGGGAATCGCCACAAACACAATGGGGTGTTTCGATAGAACAAAACAGCACAGAAAAAAAAGAAGTCTATTACCATAGATATAAAAATTACATCGAAAAAAATACCAACACCTGTTTGGGTTCTTATGCATTTTTATGGGGAGCCAAACAAGAATACACCGAAACTTGGTATGGCTTGTTTTCAAAAAACAATATTCCAACCGAACCCATCGATGCACTCGAAGAAGTTTTTACCGGCAAAGCCCTAACAAACCCTGCTCCTACAATTATCGACTTCCATGTTAATCAATTGAAAGCAGTCGATAATATTGAGCTTAAATCGTCGGGTATTTTTAATGCCGTTATCAATATTCAACTTGCAGAAAATGCAAATATGGAAAAAGCAAGTTACCACTGGCGCATTATGGAAGAAAGTACCGATAAAAAATCGGGCGGTGATGTGGAAGATGCGGCATCAGAAATAACTGGATTAATTAAAAAGACTTCACAAAAAAATCTAATAAAATTTAGAGCGCCACAAAATGCAGGCGCATATAGGCTTTTTGTTTCGGTTACATATCAAAATAAAATGGCTTATGCCAATATTCCATTCAAAGTAATTGCCAGAGGCGCAAACGAACCGCAAGGTAAATTCATTGAATTCAAATACACCGACATGACTAATTTCAACGAATAATATGGAACAATTGAAAAAAATTGTTTTAATAACTTACTTGCTGAGTGCCGGATTTACGGCGCATGCGTATGCTTTTGAAATTAAAGCAAAGCAAAAAGCAGATACGGTGATTTCCATTATGCCTTATTCGATTATTCCAGATGAAAATAATACACAAGGCGTATTTCCAAAATCTGCGCAAGCAGTTTTAGAAGGGCTAGAAGTAAATGGATTTTATCGCTTTATCACCAACTATAGAGATATGTCTGTTACTTATCCGCATTTGGAAAATAACAAAAGAAATATTTTTGTAGGTGACGACAGTCAGATTCCACAGTTAATGCTTAACATAAAAGGATTTGCATCGAGTAAAACTTCTTTTGGTACCGACTTATTTATGTGGGCTCCAATGACTGGTTTAGGCCAAACAGAAAATGTGAAAGGACTCAATTTAGGCGTAAATTTATTTGGTAATTTTAATACCTCTTTTGGAACCTTTAATGTGCGAACGGGTGGTATTAATTGGCACTTACTTTCTCCATTTACTTTTCAAGCCAACAAAGGATATAATCGTTATAGTTTATTTGAAAGAAATCCATGGGATCCTAACACAGCTTCGATGGATTCGAGGTATGTTGATTTTTTTAACTCGGGTGCCATTAACCAAGACCAACGCTGGGGTAATCAAGCTTTTCAAGGCTTAATTATTGACGGCGCTCAATTACCAAATGATTTTGCTTTTAGTTTAATGACGGGTAAAACACAATTTGATGGCGGCGTACTTGCATTGCCTAATAATTCTTTTGGCGGTAAACTAACGAAGTTTTACAAGCAACATCAAAATGCCATTTCTGTCAATTCTTTCAATAACAATACTTACCTAGATTCCCTTTCCGAAAATACGACTGGATTTTCGGTGCACACTTTAGAAATTACACATTATATAGAGAGACTAAAGATTTGGGCAGAGATTGGCATGGGTAACACCCATACGAATCAAAACTATACCAAATATGGCGAAGCAATTTCGGTTAAATTGGCCTACCCTATTGCAGATCAATTTCCAACAGAAATTCATTTTTACAGGGTAAGCCCTCGCGTTTTTAATAACAATGCAGTGTTTATTAATTCATCGATACAGCAAAGCGTGCAATCCAATACCAATTTAACGCAAGCCGTTTTAATTCCGGTGTCGAGTGCCATTTTACCCATAGGGCAATTAGCCAATAACAGACAAGGAATAGAAATTAATTCGCAATTGAATTTTGGAAGATTAAAAAATTCTATTGGCTACAGTTCTTCTGTGGAATTAGAAAATCTTTCGCCAGGTATTACTTATTCGCATGCCTTTAATAGTTTAGCCTTATCGAGATTTTGGAGATGGGGATTCCCTAGCAATGTAGGGCCTTATAAAAACTTAAATAAAATATATCGCAATGTTTTTGAAACATTAAACATAACGGATATCAATCCGACAACAGGTTTGCCGAATCAAAAAAAATATTTCAACACTTTAGAAATTAATTCAAAATACAAAACCATATTAGCTAACAAAGATTTGTATTTATTTTATCTAGGCTCCTTTAATTCTGTTCAAAACTTTTCAAGTATGAGTAGCTTTAAAGATGGCGGACTATTAGTCTTTACAGAAAGAGCCTTAGTGCGTAATTATTGCCATCAAATAGAATCTTACTATGTTATTAATCCAAAATTAATTTGGAATAACTACCTGAGTTTTGAAAGAATTATTGCGAACTACCAAACCGCAATAGATGTGCAAAGTAGCAGACCAAAAAATCAAACGGGTTATAGTTTTGCAACAGGATTAGATATACAATTGAGCAAATCGGCTGGATTATACCTAAGACAACGCTGGATGGATTATCAAGACAGTAGTTATGCCAATGACCAATATAAGGGATTTGAAACTACGGTAGAAGTAAAAATGTTTTTTTAAAAAATGATGATGAACAAAAAAACGATATTTTTCATTGTACTTGCCTTGGCAAGTTTACAAGGATATGCACAAAAAGCCAGGAAGCTTAGTTTTATAGGCGGCGCTAGGTCTTCGGTATTTAGCAATGCCTTGAGCGTAAGCGATACACTTATCGACACCACAACGGCTAAAAATAATTATGGTGGTTATACGCTACTAGATTTAGGATTCAATATTCAACCGAATAAACAAACCGAAATTATGGGCATGTTCCGTATTAAAAATAATTACGGTGGTTTTTGGGGATCGGGTGTACAGTTTGATGTAAGACAGCTTTGGGTGAAAGGGGTTGTAGGTAATGCTTTGAGATACCAAATTGGTGATTTAAATTTAAGACAAAGCCCATTCACTTTATACAATCATCATGCAGATCAATTAGATTCTATGCCGAGTGTTTTTAAGCTGCAACAAAACATTGTTTCTTACGAACAATTTTATCAAAATAATACTTGGAGAATGCAAGGTGCCAATGTTGATTTTGGTTTAAGCTTTTCCAAATTCTTAAAAGAAATAAATTTCAATGGATTTATTACTCGATTAAATGCCACCAATTTTGCGAATGTAAACGAGCGACTGATGACTGGCGGTAATATTAGTGTTTTACAAAGCAATCAATTTCGTTTTGGATATACCTATAACTCTACCTTCGATTTAAAAGCGACTACCGCTAATAATAATTTATTCAGTAATACCATACACACCTTCGATTGGTCGATCAATCATGCTATTGCACAAAACAACTTGAAACTTGCTGGCGAAGCGGGTATTAGCAATTGGAATTATTCGGCAGATACTTTGGCACCTGTATTAAATGATTATTTTGTAAATGCCTATGCCAAACTTTATTTAGCTTATTTTCATACAAATATTAGTGTAGGTTATTTAAATGTAGGCCCAGATTTTAGAAGCATTGGCGCACAAAGCAAAGATGTAAACTACAACGCACCAACATTATTCTTCAATCGATTTACCAATAATCAACAATTAAGACCCATCACTTTAATTGACATGATTGGCAATGAAAATATTTACAATAGAACTATCAGCACCTCCCTTGCTTCGGAGAACGAAGTTTTTAACGACATTCTTCCTTTTGGTTTAGCCACTTTTAACAGAGTGGGCGCTTATGGAAAATTACAATACCAAAGCAAAAATAATATTCATGTACAAGCCGAATTATACCGATTAAATGAAATTAGAGGTCAAGGTTCGGATGCATTAAAAGCCTTTAGTCAAATAAAATTAAACAGCAAGATTCCATTCCATACGCTAATGGGCTTAAGTAATAAATTAGAAGTTCAAGTAGGAATGCGTTTACAACAAACTACTAGAAATAGTATTTATGCCACTGAAAATATTGATTATAAAAATTTGCAAGTAAGCTTAGGATTGAATTATGAAATTATTCCTGATCTTGAATTTTTAGCGGGCTTTGTGCAACAACAAAATAATGGAAACAGTTTTATTACCGAAAGAAACGAATATTCGGAAGTCACTTATTTCAGGAATAGCAATTATAACCTTAGCCAACAAATAGCGGCAGTGGGTTTACGAATTAATTTTAGCCCGAAAACATACTTATGTGCTTTATTACAACAAAGCAGTTATCAAGATCAATCGACCATTAATAATAAAGCAATGGCTGATTTTAAAATCAATCAATTTGGTTTAATCTATAATATTTTATTATAATATGAAAAAGACATTATTATTTATTGGCTTAGTAAGCATTGGACTGAGCGGCTGCAGGAAAGAAAATACTTTCGATGGCCCAAGTATCAACGAAATCAATAGTAAGTTTGCCATACTCGAACCTTTTAAAGTTGATAAAGCAACAGCAGATTTTGAAACAGGCAATGCTATTTTTTCGGCTCGCTTTAATAAAATTGTTTCCTGGAAAATTACCATCAAAGGTTCTATTTCCAAAGCAACAAAAATTATTAGCGGCGAAAGTAAAGTGATAGACGCGAGCAATGCAAGCTGGAATGGCTCGACTACGCTATTCCCTTTATTTAAAACAGAGAATTGCACCGCAACGCTGTTAATCGCTAGCGAAGATGATAGCGCCAGTACAACTATTAGTATTTCAAAAACAAAATTGCTCCCAAGTGGCGCAAGAATGATTGCCAATTTCGAAAATGGCTTAGACCCAAAATGGACCAAGTTTTTTCAATCTGGCGCAAGCATGGAATGTTTGGTAAAGGCCGATAATTTTGCGCCAGAAGGAACAAAATACCTAAACATGGGCGGAACCGTCAATTGGGATTGGTTAATTGGTTTAGTCGACTTTAATGCCAGTGCTTATAATAGCAATGTCACTTTCCCATTTAGCACTAATCCAGAGAACGAATATTTTAATGTTTTGATTTATGGAGATCCAGATCCAAAAACAAACATGACCAAAGCATTGTTTCAATTTAAAGAAGACGAAAATAGTGATGGTGTATTTGATGCTACCAAAGAAGACGAATACGATTATAGTGTGGATGTAAATTGGGTTGGATGGAGATTAATTTCGGTGAAGTATGCAGATATTGTAACCTTGGTGAATGGAAATCCAGCAAGTCCTAATGGTAACAGGCAACATAACCCAGATAAAATTGGCAAAATTTCTTTTTTACAATTAGCCGATCCAAATTTAGGTTTTGCTAGATGCAAAATTGATTTAATCTCATTTACCCAAAATAAAGCGCTAGACCTTTAATGAATAAAATAAATCATATATCGATACTTATTTTAATGGTACTTACGCTAAGTGCTTGTCATACTATTGTGAGCGTACAAGAGAAAACTTTATATGATCAAAACGCTCAAATTAATACAGAAGAAATAAATGGTTTCAAAGCGGTTCATATTTTTAAAGACGATTACGATAATAGTGTTTGGGTTTCGCCCGAGCGGAATTGCGTGAGTCTTAGCACAGAGCGTGTAACTATATATAATGGCAAGGCTGGATTAAAAGTGAAATGGGATAAAATTGCTGGTGGCTGTAAATGGATTGGTATTGGATTTGGATGGAACAGCTGGATGGCCAAAGATATGCTAGATGTAAGCGAAGACTGTGCTGTACAAATGAAAGTAAAATCGGTGAATGGTAATTTTAAAAATTTTCCAGTTGCTTTTGCTTTCGAAGATTATTCGGGTGTGCAAAGTTATGTTGGTTTTCAAATGAACCAAGCATCTGGCGAATTTAATTCAGAAAACTGGACAACGGTCAGTATTCCTTTGAAAAAATTTGATTTTAAATCTAAAAACTTCGACCTTGAAAAAGTAAAGCAATTTATTATTCAGTTAGAAGGTGATGGAGAAATATATTTAGATGATATTAAAATTGTGAGATTGTAAAATGAATCGCATTAAACATACATTATTCTTTGCTTTGATTTTTTGTAACCTCACGGTGTTTGCACAAAAAAAACAAATTGATATTGCCGCTTTAATTGGCAAAATGAGCATCGAAGAAAAGGCTGGAGAAATGACGCAGCTTGACTTAGGTGTGATTGCCAATGGTGATGTTTGCAATTTAACCCAACCGCAATCCATCAATCAAGCCAAATTAAAGAAAGCTATTAGCCAATATCATATTGGTTCATTTTTAAATGTTGGCTGCGGCAGTGGTACCATTAGCCGAGAAAATTGGCAAAAAATATTTGCAGCCATCGGGGCAGAAACAAAAAACACCAAATTACAAATTCCAATTATTTATGGCATCGACGCCATACACGGAAACAACTACACCATTGGCGCCACTTTATTTCCACAACAAATTGCACAAGCGGCAACTTGGAACCCCAACTTAGTTAAACAAGGCTACGAAGTAACCGCTTACGAAGCTAGGGCTACAGGTATTCCTTGGAATTTTTCGCCTGTTTTAGATTTAGGCAGACAACCCTTATGGTCGCGTTTCTTTGAAACATTTGGAGAAGATGTATTGCTTGCAAATAAAATGACCGTAGCCGCTATTAGCGGGCTTCAGGGCGACAATCAATATAGCCCTTATCATGTAGCGGCTTGCATGAAACATTTCTTAGGTTATAGCATGTCATTGAGCGGAAAAGATCGAACGCCAATTTGGCTTTCGGAAAGAGAAATGCGGGAATATTATTTACCTACTTTCCAAACCGCCATTCAACAAGGCGCCAAAACAGTCATGATTAATTCTGCCGATATCAATGGCACGCCTGTTCATGCGAACTACGATATTTTAACTACGCTGTTAAGAAAAGAATTGGGATTTAAAGGTGTTGCCGTTACCGATTGGGAAGACATCTACAAACTAGTAGATATGCACCATGTAGCTGCCACTAAAAAAGAAGCTGTTTATATGGCCATCATGGCTGGTATAGATATGAGTATGACACCGAACGATTACCAGTTCACAGACCTACTCATTGAATTAATAAAAGAAGGCCGTATTCCCATGCCTCGAATTGACAGTTCGGTAAGTAGAATATTAACTTTAAAATATGAATTAGGTTTATTTGAGAATAAAGATACCCAAACAAAGTATCCACTATTTGGCTCAGCCGAACACGCTGCAAAAAGTTTAGCGGTGGCAAGTGAATGCATCACCCTCTTGAAAAATAATAAACAAACCCTTCCCCTTAAAAATAAAAAGGAATCAATTTTTGTTTGCGGACCAGGAGCAAATAGTTTGAATTATTTAAATGGTGCTTGGACACATACTTGGCAAGGAGTAGACACCAATTTTAACACAAAAAATAAATTAACCACATTAGCGGCTATTCAAAAATTTGCAGGTGTGAATCGCGTTTCATACGCAGCAGGTACCAGCATAGATCAAATCATCAATATCGATGATTGTTTAGCGAAAGCCAAAAATGCAGACAAAATAATTATTTGTTTAGCAGAAACACCATCGACAGAAATACCAGGAAATATTGATAATTTATATTTACCAAAAGCACAAGAAGATTTAGTAATTGCCTTGAGTAAATTAAACAAGCCAATTATTTTAGTTTGTACCTTTAATAGACCAAGAATTTTAAAAAATATTATTCCATTGGCTGAAGCAATAGTCTATGCTTATTTACCAGGTGATGAAGGCGGACAAGCCATTGCATCGGTTTTGTATGGCGAAACAAACCCGAGTGGTAAGTTACCGTTTAGTTACCCAGCTGATGCTAATAGCTTATTGCATTACGACCGAAAACATGCAGAAAATATCAATGTAGATTTTAGCAACAAAGGCTACAATCCGGCATTTGACTTTGGTTTTGGCTTAAGCTATAGCAACTTTACTTATAGTGACATGATGGTTTCTAAAAATACGTTGAACGATCGAGATTCAATTCAAGTAAGTGTAGTGGTAAAAAATAACAGTGAAATGAAAGGCAAAGAAGTAGTGCAAATCTATTATGCGGATTTAGTTGCTTCGATAAGCCCATCTGTAAAAAAATTATTAGCCTTTAAAAAAATCGACTTAGCCGCAGGCGAGCAACAAACAATTACTTTCCAAATTCACAAAAACGAATTGGCATTTGTAAACAAGCAATTGAAAAGGGTAACAGAAGCTGGCGAATTTGATTTAATGATACAAAACGAAACCAAAAGAATTTATGTTAATTAAAAAATACAAAATATTAAGTTTATTGGCTTTAGTTGCGCTAGGTTATGGCTGCGAACAGTCTGCACCTGCAAACATCTATGAAGAAAAAGGCGATTTATATTTTTCAGGCTATTATTTTAATTACAAAAACAAAATAACACCTGTTGGTCCAGGTCCTAATCGTTTTTTAGGCGATAGTACCGCTGCATGGGTAGATAATCAACAAAAATTGCATTTAAAAATTCAACAAAAAAATGGATTTTGGCAATGCAGCGAAATTATCAGCACGAAAAGATTTGGTTATGGCACTTATCAAATAACCTGCGAAACAGACATTAGAAATTTTGACCCCATGACGGTATTTGGTTTTTTTACTTGGGATGATTACTCTTTCCAAAAAGCTGGTAATTCGGAAGTAGATATTGAATTTGCAAAATGGGGCAATACAAACGATACTTTGCCGGTAACGTATAGTGTGCAGCCAGTTATTTTTAGTAATCCTGCGCCTTACGCAGAAAGAACACATAAACCTTTTATACCAACAAAATATAACGCAAGTACTTGTACCTATACCATGCAGTGGACGCCAGATAGTATTGTTTGGAAAAGTTATGTTGGGGAAAGCATTTTTGGAACACAACAAATTTCACATCATGTATTTACAAAAAACAATATTAGCCGAACTAAAATAGAAGGCAGTAGGGTTTCGGATCCAATGGTGATTCCGGCACCTGGCGATTCTACAAAAGTGCGATTTAACTTTTGGCTGCTGAATGGCGCCGCACCAAGAAATGGTTTAACACACGAAATAATCATTAAAAATTTTAAATACTTACCCAATTAAAATAAATTAACAAAGAATAACTTAAAAAAACAATTATGAAAAAAATCTCCTTTTTATTTTTGATGATGCTATCAAGTATGGCATTTGCTCAAAACGCGCCAATCACCTTTGAAACAGGTGCATTTGGTAACGCATGGACATGGACAACTTTTGAAAATGGCCCAACAAACCCTGCCATTACAATGGTTGCAAACCCAAGCACAACGGGTATAAACAGTTCAGCAACTGTTTGTAAATTTACAGCTACTTCAGCTGGTCAGCCTTGGGCTGGTTATGAAAGTTCGCATGGCGCTGGTATTGGTACTTTCACTTTATCTGCTTCAAACTGTGTAGTTAAAATGATGGTTTACAAATCAGTTCTTTCTGATGTTGGAATTAAATTTGCAACTGCAAGTGGTGGATCAACTGGTGAAATTAAAGTAGCGAATACAGTAATTAACCAATGGGAAGAATTGACCTTTAACTTTTCGACTAAAGTTGGCGAAACAAATGATCAAATTATTATTTTCCCTGACTTCCAAGCAAGAACAACAAATAACGACACTTATGTAGACAACATTACATTTAGTGCTGGTTCTGTTTCTTCAGATCCAACTACTGCAGCGCCAACACCAACTGCTGCTGCTGCAGATGTTATTTCAATGTTTAGTAATGCTTATACCAATGTAGGTGTTGACACATGGAGAACTTCGTGGTCTAACGCTACATTAACCGACATTCAAATTGCAGGTAACGATACTAAAAAATATTCTTCTTTAGATTTCGTAGGTATTGAAACAACTGGACCAAACTTGATCAATGCTTCTGCAATGACAAAATTCCATGTGAATGCTTATACACCAAACATGACTACTTTTAGAGTAAAATTAGTAGACTTTGGCGCAGATGGTGCTTATGGTGGTGGTGATGATAAAGACCACGAATTAGCATTTACACCAACGCAAAATGCTTGGAATAGCTATGACATTAACTTAAGTGATTTTACTAATTTAACTTCGACTTCACATATTGCACAATTAATTTTCTCTGGCTTGCCAACTGCTGCTGGAACAGTTTATATTGACAATGTGTATTTCAGTAAACCAGCTGTTGTGGCTTCAGAGCCAACTACTGCAGCACCTACTCCTACTGCATTAGCAGCTGACGTAATTTCTATGTTCAGTAATGCTTATACCAATGTGGGTGTAGATACTTGGAGAACTTCTTGGTCTGCTGCAACATTAACAGATGTGCAAGTTGCTGGTAACGATACTAAAAAATATACTGATTTAAACTTTGTTGGAATTGAAACCGTTGGTCCAAACTTGATCAATGCAGCTAACATGACAAAATTCCATGTAGATGCTTGGACACCAAACATGACCACATTCAGAATTAAATTAGTTGACTTTGGTGCGGATGCTGCTTATGGTGGTGGTGATGATAAAGAACATGAATTATCTTTTACCCCAATTATTGCAGGCTGGAATAGCTTTGATATTCCGATGACAGACTTTGTTGGATTAACCACATCTGGTCATATTGCTCAATTAATTTTCTCTTGTAACCCAGCTGGAACAGGAACTGTATTTATTGACAATGTTTACTTCAGCAAACCACCTACTATTTTAGAGCCAACTACTGCAGCACCTACACCTACTGCATTAGCAGCGAATGTAATTTCTATGTTCAGTAATGCATATACTAATGTTGGGGTTGATACTTGGAGAACTGGATGGTCAAATGCA
>CANJWU010000021.1 GCA_947478655.1 Sphingobacteriales bacterium
CCATTTGCTTCGCCACTAGAAATATGAGGGTATTCTTGTCCTTCATCTAAATACGCTAATACAAAATGTTGTGGCAAATTGATTCCATAAATTGGAATATCGAGTCGTTGTGCTACTACAGCATATATAATGGCTAATGAAATCTGATTGCCGCGTCGGGATTCTAATACATTATTAATGAAGGAATTTTGTGGGTCATGAAAATTACTTGTATTTCCGGTAAATCCATGCAGGGCATAAAATACATGATTTAAAATTTTTACTTTCTCTAAAGGACTTGCATCGTAGCGGAGTTCTATCCAAGCATCTCTTTTTATTGCATCAATTTGATTGATTATTTTTTGTTCGTCTAAATCGGGATACTGCAAGCGCGCAACCGATATAAAGCCACTAAGCAAATCAAATGAGCCTGAGCTAGCCCATAGTTTGAGCGCATCCTTTGCCGCTATAAATTGTATTTGATGAATTAGGTTTTCGATTCTTTCTTGCAAAAGAATATCTAATGACTGCTCCCATTGGGTTTCGAGGGTTGGAATAATAGCTGGACCTAAACTCAACACCTTTGCAGATATTTGTTCAAAGACCATTTGATCGGGATCATCTAGTAAGGAAATTAAGGCCGCTATTTCTTTTGAGTTACGCATCTAACACTAAACTAAAGAATTTTAAATTAATATTCAAAATGTTTGTAATAGGATTATAATAGCTTATTTTTATTCGATGAATGTTTTCAAACAGACTTATTATTATTTAAAATATAGACTCCGTGCAAATACTTTACATGGAACACATTCGCCTTTTGTATATCAATTTTTAGAACAAATAGTATATCCTAAAGTAGTTAGCGAAAGTTTAAATAAAATTGAAATAAGAAGAGCTGATTTGTTAAAGGATCAAAGGCAAATTGAAATTACCGATTTAGGTGCTGGATCTCGACAAAACAATAATCGAATTAAAACAATACAGCGAATTGCTAAATCTGCACTCAAACAACCAAAATTTGCAGCGCTTTATTATAGCATCATCAAATCCACAAAGCCAGCGCATATAATAGAATTGGGTACTTCTTTAGGCATTACGAGCAGTTATATGGCAATGGCTGCTTCTGAAAAAATTTATACCCTAGAAGGTTGTCCAAATACCTTAAGTATTGCAAAAGAAACATTTGAATTATTAGAAATAAAAAATGTAGAAACAATAGCAGGAAACTTTGACCAAACATTACCTGCACTACTTGATCAGTTAAACCAAGTCGATTTTATTTATTTTGATGGTAACCATACTAAATCAGCAACCTTGCATTACTTCAATCTTGCCATTACCAAAGCAACTGAAAATAGCTTGTTTATATTCGATGATATTTATTGGTCGGAAGAAATGATCGAAGCTTGGGAAATAATAAAAGCAGATCCGAGGGTATGTATTACCATCGATTTATATTTCATTGGATTGGTTTTTTTCAAAAAAGGTCAAGCCAAAGAAAATTTTACAATTTTATTTTAACAAAAAAAAGCCCTTGTAAAATTACAAGGGCTTTTTTAGAATAGCTTAAATTATTTGGTAGCTTCTGCTGCAACAGGCACTAATACGCCGTTTGCTTCAAATGTAATTTCGTTTTTAGGTTCTTTAATTGCATCCATTTCTGCTTTGCTAGCACCACCATCTTCAGCATAATGCTTTTGATCTTCTACAGATATGGTAGCAAACTTTGCTGTTCCTTGCATAATTACTTCTTTACCCGCCATCATTGCATTATCAGTTGGAACAAAGAATGCATAATCTTTAAAAGTAACTTTCATTACTTCGCCATTTCCTAATTCCACATTCATCCAACATCCTTTCTTTTGACAAACTTCCACTACTTTCGCTTTTAATTTTGTATCGTAAGTTGGTGCATTGCCCATTTCTGCAAGCAAAGTTGAGGCATCAATTGTACTGTCTGGCGTAATCATTCCACCGTATGAATCAAAATTACCCATTGCAGTTTCTACCCTAGTTGCATCATTACTTTTTTTAGTTTCAGATGAACACGCTGCAAAGAAAATAGCGATTGCAGCAAATAATATTAATTTTTTCATGTGTATATTTCTTTAATTTGAAACAAAGTTAAGCATATCTCTATTAAAAAACGGAATATTTTTAGCCGATTTTACCCAAAAAGTTCTTTAAATAACTCATCTAACCTACCAACTGCAATAATCTCTACATTGAATTTCTTTTTATCTATCCCTTTCAAGGAAAATGTAGAAACAATTATTTTTTCAAAACCTAACCTTTCGGCTTCTGCAATTCTTTGTTCTACTCGGTTTACATTTCGGATTTCGCCCGATAAACCAACCTCTGCGGCAAAACATATTTTAGAAGAAATTGGAATGTCTTCGTGAGAAGAAATAATGGCTGCAATAATTCCTAAATCAATAGCAGGATCTTCTACTTTAATTCCGCCTGTGATATTTAAAAAAACATCTTTAATACCCAACCTAAAGCCACATCTTTTTTCTAATACGGCCAGTAGCATGTTCATTCTTTTGGCATCAAAACCATTGGCAGATCTTTGCGGCGTTCCATATGCAGCGGTACTCACCAATGCTTGCGATTCAATTAACATGGGTCTCATGCCTTCTATCATTACCGAAATTGCAATGCCACTTAAATCTTCGGCACGTTGTGAAATTAATATTTCAGAAGGATTATGTACTTCTCTTAATCCGGTACTTTGCATTTCATAAATACCTAATTCGGAAGTGGAACCAAATCTGTTTTTAACCGAACGCAACATACGATAGGTATGGTGCTGATCGCCTTCGAATTGCAATACGGTGTCTACCATGTGTTCCAATATTTTTGGACCAGCAATGGCGCCATCTTTAGTGATATGCCCCACTAAAAAAACAGGTGTCGATGTTTCTTTTGCAAATCTTAATAATTCTGCCGTACATTCTCGAATTTGCGAAACACTACCGGGCGTTGATTCTATATGCGCAGAATGTAAAGTTTGAATAGAATCAATGATGACAATGTCTGGATTTAATTCTTCAATTTGTTTGAAAATATTTTGGGTAGATGTTTCGGTTAATACAAAACAATTGCTCGCTTCTCGTTCGGTAATTCTTGAAGCACGCATTTTAATTTGATGTTCACTTTCTTCGCCTGAAACATATAATACTTTTGATTTTTTTAAACTGATTGCCAATTGTAAAAGTAAAGTTGATTTACCTATACCAGGCTCGCCACCAATTAAGACCAAAGATCCCGGAACAATTCCTCCGCCCAGCACCCTATTTAATTCGATATCGTGCGTGATGATTCTTTTGTCGTCGGCCGCCTCTATGGTATTAATTAAAATGGGTTTATTACTTCGCGTACTACTACCACTTTGTTTCCATTCTATTTTAGCGGTATTTTTTTCTACAATTTCTTCGACAAATGTATTCCATTGATTACACGATGGGCAATTACCTAGCCACTTTGCTGCTTGGTATCCACAATTTTGACAGAAATAGGTTGTTTTCGACTTTGCCATAATGGTTAAATATATTGAAAAAAAAATTACTTTTAGAAATGAAAAAAACACTCCTGCTCATTTTGTTCTTGCTAGGGATGAGTATGGCTCAGGCTCAATCTTATAAGAAATCAAAATTCTTATATGGACAAGCCAAAGAAAGCAGCCCATATTCGCTCGGATTTTATGCTGGAATGATTGAAAAAAGTCAATTAGCTAGCTCCGATTTTATTCAAGAGAAAAAAGATATTGCTTTTGCTTGCTTTATAGAAAAGCCATTGAATTATCGATTTGCTATTTTAACCGACTTGAGATTACTTGGAGATATCAATGGAGAAAATTTAAATACCACAATTACCCCTAAAAATACCAATACTAAATATGAACTGCTCCGCTCTTACGATTTAAGTTGTGCTTTAAAATATTTAATGATAGATAAAGCGTATGGAAAAATTTCGATGTCTGCTGGTATTGGTATATTAAATCGCTCGACACATATTGAAAGTGCTATGATCGATACCAACACTACGAATCAAGCAAACGTGGTGTTTCCTGTAACTATATATTATAGTAAATCAATCAGCAAAAGAATAGATGCTACTATTTTATATAGAAACTATTGGAGCTTGAGCGATGATATTGATGCCGTAATTTTGAATAAAAATAAGGATCAGTATCAATTAATTGCCATTGGGCTGAGTTATAATTTTGGTAGCAAAAACTATCGTTTTAAAAAACAAAATACTTGTCCGGCTCAACAATAAAAAAAATATTTTTTTATTTAATAAAAATAGAAATAACAAAATAAATGAGTGCCGCTAATGCTGCAGAAACAGGAATTGTTAAGATCCATGCCCATAATAAATTAACCGTTACACCCCATCTTACTGCCGAAACTCTTTTAGATAATCCGACACCAATAATAGAACCGGTAATGGTATGCGTGGTTGATACTGGAATTTTAAAATGCTCTGTCATAAATAAAGTAATGGCACCAGCAGTTTCGGCAGCTACACCTTCTAATGGCGTAACCTTTGTGATTTTCGAACCCATGGTTTTCACAATTTTCCAACCACCCGACATGGTACCTAATGCAATGGCAGAATAACAAGCCAAAGGAATCCAATTGGGTAATTCAAAAACTTTTTTGCCATTGACTAAATGCGTATTGATGTGTAACCAAGTTGGCACTTGACTCAGATCTGCATTTGCGCTACTTGTATAAACTACAATGGCTGCGGCAATAATACCCATTACTTTTTGCGCATCGTTACCACCATGACCTATACTAAATGCTGCAGAAGAAACCAATTGCAATTTTCTAAACCACCACTCCGCTTTACTTGGAATAGCATATTTACAAATATGAATAATGATAACAGTTAAAGTATAAGCTAATATCATTCCAATAATAGGAGCAAGAAAAATAAAAGCAGCAATTTTCCCAATCACTTGAAAATTAACAATGGTAATGCCTCCATGCGCAATAGCCGCACCAGCAAAACCACCAATTAAAGTATGAGAAGAACTAGATGGAATGCCGAACCACCAGGTAAGTAAACTCCAAAAAATGGCTGCTACTATTCCGGATAATATTACGACTAAGTTAATTTGAGAAGTGTCTACTGCTTTAGCAATCGTATTGGCAACATTGTGTTCTTTGAAAATTAAAAAAGCAACAAAGTTAAAAAATGCAGCCCAAATAACAGCTTGGGTTGGCGACAATACTTTAGTGGAAACAACGGTTGCAATAGAGTTTGCAGCATCATGAAAACCATTGATATAATCAAAAATTAAAGAAAGTGCTATAACGGTCAAAAGCAGTGTTAAACTCATGTTTAAATTAATTAAGCATTTTTAACAATGATCGTTTCCATTACATTGGCAACATCTTCGCATTTATCGGTTGCTCTTTCTAATGCATTTAATACCTCTTTGTTTTTGAACAATTCAATGGCATTGGTTTCATTTTTAAATAATTCAGCAACCGCCATATCAAATACATAATCAGCTTGATTTTCCATGCTATTGATACGAACACATGAATCGGTTACATTTCGAATATTTTTTAAATCTCTTAATTCAGAAATTCCTTTATGAATGTCTTTACAACCTTGGTGAATTAAATCTGCCAATTTTTTCATTGGCTCGGTAACTGTTGTTAAATTGTATAGATACATTCTATTTGCAGAACCATGAACATAATCTGCAATATCATCAAGTGCCGATGCTAATGCATGTATGTCTTCTCTATCAAATGGGGTGATGAAATTTTTACTTAATTCCACAAATATTTCGTGGGTAATCCTGTCTCCTTCATGTTCCAAGTCTTCAATTTCTTTGATCAGGCCAATGCGGCTATCATGTTCATCGATCTCAAAAACCTCTTTAAGTTTTGCAGAAATGGCAATTAAGTTGCTACTCGCTTGTTCAAACAATGGGAAGAATTTTTTATCCTTCGGAACGAAATACTGGAAAATAGAATTTAAAGACATAAATTTTTTTTACTAAAATAAGAGAACAATGTTAGTTAATTGTTAATGATTGCGAATTTAAACAGATTTTTGTACGAAACGAACAGAACAGACAAAATAATGTGGCTGTTTTATAAAATAAAAAATTGATTATCAATTAATTAAGAATTATTTACTGGCAAATATATATTTGGCAATTCCAGTTTAAATTCAAAAAAATAATACCTTTACCGAAATAACGTGGGTTTGGATTGGATGGATTTACTTCAATATTATAAAACCGACGACCGAATAATCAAATTAGCTGGGGCACTTTCAGATTATAAAGCTGCCCGAATTCACTTAAAAGGCTTGATTGGTTCGTCGGATGCGATGGTAGCTTTGGCTTTGTATAAAATACAAAAGCAGGGGAATCTATTTGTCTTACCCGATCGAGAAGAAGCTATTTATTTTCAAAATGACTTAGAAAATATATTTGGCCATCGCGTATTATTATTCCCATCGTCTTATAAAAAACCATTTGATATTACGCAATTAGATACTAGCGCAGTATTGCAAAGAGCAGAAGTATTAAACGAATTAAAATACAACACGGCTAATGGAAAATTAATTGTCAGCTATCCAGAGGCCATTGCCGAAAAAGTTGTCGACCAACAGGTGCTAGCAGCAAACACGCTAGAAATAAATTTAGCAGAAAAAATATCGATTGAAACCATCAACGAATTTTTATACGATTTTGATTTTGAAAGAGTTGATTTTGTATACGAAGCAGGGCAATTTGCCATCAGGGGTGGCATTGTAGACATTTTTTCTTATTCCAACGAATTACCTTATCGCATTGAATTTTTTGGTGATCACATAGAAAGTATTCGAACATTCGAAACCGAAAATCAATTATCAATTGAGCAAATAAATTCCTTGACAATTGTTCCAAATATTCAATCAAAATTAATCAATACCCAAACCGTATCTTTTTTAAATTACATCGATAAACATGCTAACCTATGGATAAAAGATGTACAATTTACTTTAGATATTATTAAAGCAGGTTATCCAAAATCAATCGAAATTTTTGAAGGCTTAAGCGCAGAAGATAAAATCTTGCATCCAGCATTTTTAGATCCTCAATATGTTTTTCAAAACAACCATGATTTTGAAAACGCTTTTGATAAATTTAATTTAATTGAATTTGGCAAGCAATACTATTACCAGCCTAGCTTATCCTTGATGTTTAACATGAAACCCCAAACATCATTCAATAAAGACTTTAACTTATTAATTCATCATTTAAGAAAAAATGAGAATGAGGGTTTGGTTAATTATATTTTCGCAGAACAACAAAAACAGATAGAAAGACTTTACAGTATTTTCGAAGATATTTCGAGTGCTGCGGTCAAAAAAATAAATTTCAACCCCGTTAACATTGCGATTAGAGAAGGGTTTTTAGACTACGATACTAAAATTGCTTGTTATACCGATCACCAAATATTTGATCGATTTTATAAATATAAAATCCACAAAAATTACAGCAAATCGCAAGCACTCACGCTCAAAGAATTAAGAGCCTTAAAAGCGGGAGACTATGTAGTTCATATAGATCATGGCATTGGTAAATATGCAGGTCTAGAAAAAATTGATGTAAACGGAAAAACGCAAGAGGCCATCAGATTAATCTATGCAGATGGAGATTTATTATATGTGAATATTAATTCGCTCAATCGTATTTCGAAATACAGTGGGAAAGATGGCACTATACCCAAAACACATAAATTAGGTAGCGAAGCTTGGGAAAAATTAAAGAAAAGCACTAAGAAAAAAGTGAAAGACATTGCGCGTGATTTGATAAAATTATACGCTGTTAGAAAAGCACAAAAAGGAAATGCATTTTCACCCGATACTTATTTGCAAAATGAACTAGAAGCTTCGTTCATGTATGAAGATACCCCAGACCAAATCAAAGCAACCATCGACTTTAAAAAAGACATGGAATCGCCACACCCAATGGATCGATTAATTTGCGGTGATGTAGGTTTTGGAAAAACAGAGATAGCAGTAAGGGCTGCGTTTAAAGCGGTTTCGGATAGCAAGCAAGTGGCAATATTAGTGCCCACTACTATTTTAGCCATGCAACATCATAAAACTTTCAAAGAAAGGTTAAAAGATTTTCCATGTAATATTGAATATGTTTCGAGATTTAGAACAGCTAAAGAAATTAAAGAAACATTAGCAAGAACAACAGAAGGCAAAGTTGATATTCTCATTGGCACGCATCGGATTGTGAGTAAAGACATTAAATTTAAAGATCTTGGTTTGCTTATTATCGATGAAGAACAAAAATTTGGGGTAAGCACTAAAGAAAAGTTGAAACAATTTAGGGCCAATGTTGATACGCTGACTTTAACTGCTACACCTATTCCGAGAACACTACATTTTTCTTTGATGGGTGCGCGCGATTTATCTATTATCAATACCCCGCCACCCAATAGACAGCCAGTAAATACAGAGCTTCACGTATTCAACGAGAAATTAATTCAAGAAGCCATTGAGTATGAAATTGATCGAGGCGGTCAGGTATTTTTTATTCATAATAGGGTTCAAGACATAATGCATATAGCTGGTTTAATTCAAAAACTATGTCCATCTGCGCGTATTGGTGTTGGACACGGTCAATTAGAAGGTGATCAACTAGAAGATGTAATGTTAAAATTCATGAGTCATGAATTTGATGTATTGATTGCAACTACTATTATAGAATCTGGCTTAGATATTTCTAATGCCAATACCATGATTATTAATAATGCGCATTATTTTGGATTAAGTGATTTGCATCAAATGCGCGGCAGGGTTGGACGTTCCAATAAAAAAGCGTTCTGTTATTTATTAAGCCCTCCACTTTCGGTCATTACTCCAGAAGCAAGAAAAAGATTAAGTGCTATTGAAGAATTTTCGGATTTGGGAAGCGGATTCAATGTTGCCATGCGAGATTTAGATATTAGGGGTGCAGGAAATCTGTTAGGTTCTGAACAAAGCGGATTTATTGCAGAAATTGGTTTTGAATTATATCATAAAATATTAGATGAAGCCATTCAAGAATTAAAAGATGCGGAATTTAAAGATTTGTTTGCAGAGGAAGTGGCCAGACCACATGTTAGCTTTTGTCAATTAGATACAGATTTAGCTTTATTAATACCCGATGAATATGTAAATGCCATTGCAGAACGATTAAATTTATATACAGAATTAAACAAGATAACAAATGAGGTAGATTTGTTATTGTTTGAAAAAAATATGACGGATCGATTTGGACCAATTCCGGAACAAGTAGTCGAACTACTGAATGCCATTAGACTTCAGTGGATTGCTGTTTCGCTTTGTTTTGAAAAAATAACCTTAAAGAAAAATGTGCTTAGAGGATACTTTCCTGCAAATCCAAGTTCAGGTTTTTACGAATCTGCTAAATTTCAGGCAATCATTAGTTATGTTCAACATAATCCCTATGGAATTAAATTAAAAGAAAATAAATCTGTTTTAATTTTACAATTAGATCAAATTCACTCTTTAAGTGCCGCGATTAATACACTTGAAAAAATCAATCAAAAGAACTAAACATGGATGTAAAAATAATCAATCAAAAATGGTTAAGCCTTTGTACAAAAATTGCAAACGATTTTGATACAGAAAGCCCAGATATTAAAACTGTATTGTTTTTAATTGGCGTACAAGAATTAGGTCAAGGACCTAAAAAGTTTTCTAAAAGACAAAAAGAAGAGTTAATGCACATTGCCAATTGCAGGCTGCTAAGCGAAATGGGCTTTTATGAACTGGAAGGCTTGGATCAAGATGGATGGCCTCATTGGAAAATAGTTAAAGCAATACCTGCCTATACGCTTATAGAGCAAGAATACCTCTTAAAACAATTGATCATTCACTATTTCGAAGAATTAGGAGAATAGTTAAATTAGCAAAAGAAAAAATGATAAACATGAAAAAAATTAGCAGCCTAGCAATCGCACTTTTACTATTTGTAACAAGCGTAATTGCAAATCCAAAAAAAGAAAAATGTACTTATATAAAATTTGAAACCACCAAAGGGGATCTCATTTTAAAATTATACAATGAAACGCCAAAGCATAGAGATAATATGATTGACTTGGTAAAAACAGGTTTCTATGATAGCATCTTATTTCATCGCGTGATTAAAAATTTTATGATACAAGGTGGCGATCCAGATTCAAAACAAGCCACTGCGCAACAAAGCCTAGGAAATGGTGAAGCAAAAAATAGAGCCTTAATCCCTGCAGAATTTAATCCTAATTTAATTCATAGAAAAGGAGTACTAGCCGCCGCAAGAGATAACAACCCAGAAAAATCGAGTAGTAATTGTCAATTTTATATTGTTCAAGGTAGAACTTTTAAAGATAGCGACTTAGATATGATGGAACAAAGAAGTGGTTGGAAATACACAGCAGAACAGCGCAATAGCTATAAAACAGTAGGAGGTACGCCTCACCTAGATAATAATTATACCGTTTATGGCGAATTGGTAAATGGATTTGAAACGCTTGATGCAATTGCTAGTGTTAAAACTGCAGCTGCAGATAGACCCGAACAAGATATCAGAATTTTAAAAGGAACGGTATTGAAAAAATATAAAATTAAAAAAAGTAAATGCTTTTTATTTAATTTATAAAAATGAAAATTATCTCCTATAATGTAAATGGTATTCGTTCGGCAATGAATAAAAATTGGCTGGCTTGGTTACAAGCAAGCCAAGCAGATGTGATTTGCTTACAAGAAATTAAAGCTACCCCAGAGGTAATTCCTGCAGAAATAAAAATGTTGGAAGACATGGGTTACCATCACTATTGGTATCCAGCCGTTAAAAAAGGATATAGTGGTGTAGCTATATTTTCCAAAATTAAAGCAAAAAATGTGAGCTACGGATGTGGGCACGAACTTTATGATCAAGAAGGCAGAATCATTCGTGCAGATTTTGAAGACTTCTCAATTATGAGTGTTTATATACCTTCTGGCTCTAGTGGAGAAGATAGACAACAAGTAAAATACGAATTCCTAGATTTCTTTGAAAAATATATTCATGAATTAAAATGGCAATATCCCGAACTCATCATATCGGGTGATTATAATATTTGCCATAAACCAATTGACATTCATAATCCAAAATCAAATGCAAATTCTTC
>CANJWU010000022.1 GCA_947478655.1 Sphingobacteriales bacterium
CCATCCCATACTAAAGAACCAAAGTCTTTACTAGCGTTAAGCTGTGCGCTAATTCTGGAATCTTTATGTAAAAAAGATATAACAGAACAATAATGGTCAGATACATCTTTCACAATACCTACAATGCCATCGCCACAAATCACACCCATGTTTTTTCTGATGCCATGGATTCGGCCTCTGTTTAAAGTTAAATAGTTATTTCTTTTTAAAATGGTATTATTAATAACTTTTGCTTGAATGTAAGTGTATTGTTGAAAGGACATGCTGGTGTCTGTATATACACCCGTATTAATCTTATTGGAGTAGCGTTCCGTTAATACTTGATTTTTTAACCTCGCATTTTCAATAGATAAACTATCGTTAACAATACTAAGGTTAATAAAAGATTCTACATTAGAACTGATGCTGAATATTTTGCCGCTAATTTTGTTGGAAGAATTAAAAAAGCTAGCACTTTGATAGTTATTGCTATTAAATAACATCGAAAAGGCAATGACTTCTAAGAATAAAAAAAGAAAGAAAGAATAATATCTAATAAAGAATATTCCTAGGTTGCGCATTCGGGGAGTTTTATATTGCTTTCTTTAAAAATTAGGTCATTAAGAATTTAAAATTCCCGATGTTTTTCAATGCAATACCGGTGCCTCTTACAACTGCTCTTAAAGGGTCTTCCGCAATATGAACAGGTAATTTTGTCTTAGCAGAAATTCGCTTATCCAAGCCGCGTAATAATGCACCACCACCCGTTAAATAAATTCCGGTTTGGTAAATATCAGCAGAAAGTTCTGGAGGGGTAATTTCTAAAGCCTTTAAAATAGCTTCTTCAATTTTAGAAATTGATTTGTCTAAGCAATGAGCAATTTCTGTATAAGAAACTTTAATTTGTTTAGGAATACCCGTCATCAAATCTCTTCCTTGCACGGCAAAATCTGCAGGAGGATCAGTCAATTCGGGTAATGCAGCGCCTACTTCTAATTTAATTTTTTCTGCAGTTCTATCGCCAATTAAAATATTATGTTGACGGCGCATGTAATTTACAATGTCACTATCAAAATTATCTCCAGCCACTCGAATAGATTGGTCGCAAACAATTCCTGATAAAGCAATGACTGCAATTTCTGTAGTACCACCTCCAATGTCAATAATCATATTTCCCATTGGCTCTTCTACATCGATACCAATTCCAATAGCAGCTGCCATTGGTTCGTGAATCATATAAACTTCTTTCGCACCAGCAATTTCTGCCGAGTCACGAACTGCTCTTTTTTCTACTTCAGTAATTCCGGAAGGAATACAGATAACCATTTTTAAACTTGGCAAAAACCAACCTTTACCGGTATTGATCATTTTAATCATGCCACGAATCATGTGTTCTGCCGCATCAAAATCTGCAATAACGCCATCTTTTAATGGACGAATGGTTTTGATACCATCATGAGATTTTCCATCCATTTGCATGGCTTGTTTACCCACCGCAATTACCTTATTGGTTTTTCTGTCGATGGCAACAATAGAAGGTTCGTCTACTACTACTTTATCGTTATGAATAATTAGTGTATTGGCAGTTCCTAAATCTATGGCAATTTCTTGCGTGAAAAAATTAAATAATCCCATTGTATAAAAGTTTTTACAGCGTTCTAGCTGTGTAAATTACATAAAAATATGAATATTATGATTGATATAAAAATACAAATATTTATTAATGCTTGAAATGCCTAACGCCTGTCATCACCATCGCTAAACCATGGGCATTGCAATAATCAATAGAGGCTTGGTCTTTGATTGATCCACCAGGCTGTAGAACAGCTGTTATGCCTGCATTGTGAGCAATTTCCACACAATCTGGGAATGGGAAAAAAGCATCAGAAGCCATCACCGAACCATTTAAATCGAAACCAAAAGTTTGCGCTTTTAAGATGGCTTGATTTAAAGCATCAACCCTAGAAGTTTGTCCTACACCACTTGCCAATAATTGCGCGTTTTTAACAATCACTATTGTATTTGATTTGGTGTGTTTTACTAATTTACCAGCAAATGCTAAATCCTTTAACTCCGCTGCTGTAGCGAGTTTGCTGCTTGCTGGTTTCATTTGTTCGACTGATTCTATCGACAAATCTTTGTCTTGTTCTATTACCCCATTCAATAAAGTTTTGAATTGTTTTTTAGGTAATTCGACTGCTTTTTGCTGTAATAAAATGCGGTTCTTTTTCTCTGTTAAAAGGTTTAGCGCATCTGCTTCAAAGCTAGGTGCAATCAACACTTCAAAGAATAAAGGCTGAATTAAAGTGGCTGTTGCTAGGTCAATATTTCTATTGCAAATTAACACACCGCCAAACGCAGAAACGGGGTCACATGCTAAAGCGATAGTCCAGGCTTCGGCTAATGTAGCACGACTTGCAATGCCACAGGCATTGGTATGTTTTAAAATAGCAAAGGTAGGCTCTGTAAACTCTTTGATCAATTCAACAGCGGCGTCTACATCTACTAAATTATTATAAGACAATTCTTTGCCATTTAATTTGTCGAACATTTGGTTTAAATCTCCATAAAACACCCCGTTTTGATGAGGGTTTTCACCGTATCTTAAAACGCTTGATTGTTGAATACTTTGTTTAAAAATGGAGAGTGGTTCGTCTTGGTTAAAATAATTAAAAATAGCAGCGTCGTAATGGGAGCTAATGTTAAAGGCTCTTTTGGCAAATGCTCTACGATTAGCAAGGCTGCTGCCACCTTCATTTTCAGTTAAAACAGCCGCTAACATGCTGTATTCGTTTCTGCTAGCCACTATAATTACATCTTGGTGGTTTTTTGCAGCGGCTCTAATTAAAGAAATGCCACCAATATCAATTTTTTCGATAATTTCTTCTGAAGATGCGCCAGAAGCCACTGTTTCTTCGAATGGATATAAATCAACAATCACCAAATCAATTGCTGGAATTTCGAACTGTTGAATTTCTGCTTGATCAGAAGGGTTTCCTCTTCGGGTTAAAATTCCACCAAATACCTTTGGATGCAAGGTTTTGACTCTACCTCCCAAAATAGAAGGGTAGCTTGTTAATGTTTCGACCGGTATTACCGGCACATTCATTTCTTTGATGAAAGTTTCTGTTCCACCAGTAGAATATATAGTTACGCCATGTTGATGAAGTAATTCAATGATTGGCGCTAAATTGTCTTTGTAATAAACCGAAATAAGGGCTGATTTAACCTTTTTGATATTTTCCATTAATGAAAGGGGATTGAAGCCGCAAATTTAGCAAAAAAAACGGGAATTATAAAGCCAGACTCGCTTTCTCGGTCTTCTTTAATAGGTCTTCAATTACCCTTGGATAATGTAAATGTTCTAGTTGATGAACTTTGTATGCTAGTTTTTCGGTGGTATCTGTATTTTCTACCACACATTTATTTTGATAAATAATTTCTCCCTCATCAAAAGATTCATTTACATAATGAATGGTAATACCTGTTTCGTGATCTTGGTTTGCTATTACTGTTTCGTGAATGATATCGCCATACATTCCTTTACCACCATATTTTGGTAATAAGGCAGGATGAATATTGATAATTCTTTTTGGGTATTGGCGAATGATGTTTTCTGGGATCAACCATAAAAAACCAGCCAGCACAATAATGTCAATATCTAGGTTTTTTAATAATTGCAAAATAGTGGAAGAATGGTATAATTCTTCTTTGCTAAAAACATGTGTTGGGATTTCGAAATTATCTGCTCGTTGTAAAACATAGGAGTCTGCTCTATTGGAAAGAACAATGGCTACTTCCATTTCTTTGTGGCGTTTAAAATGTTCCATAATGCGTTGTGCATTCGAACCAGAACCAGAAGCAAAAATAGCGATACGTTTCAAGGGCATTTAATTTGAATTCAAAAGTAGCAATAATTTTGCTTTTGTTGAAATCAAAATTAAATCAAAAAAAAGAGCGATATTTCTATCGCTCTTTTTTTATTTACAAGTTGCCTCTCAGCGCTTGTTCTCTTTCGATGGATTCAAACAATGCCTTGAAATTACCTTTACCAAAGGATGTTGCGCCTTTTCTTTGAATAATTTCGTAAAAAACGGTTGGTCTGTCTTCGACAGGTTTAGTAAAAATTTGCAATAAGTAACCTTCTGGATCGCGGTCAACTAAAATGTTTAGGTTTTTTAATGCCGCTACATCTTCATCAATTGCACCTACACGGTCAATTAAATCTTCGTAATAAGATTCAGGGACAACTAAAAAATCTACGCCTCTGTTTCTCATCTCTGCCACTGTTTTTAAAATATCGTCTGTTGCAACTGCGATATGTTGCACTCCAGCACTTTTGTAAAAATCAATGTACTCTTCTATTTGAGATTTCTTCTTGCCTTCTGCTGGTTCGTTGATTGGAAATTTAATATATCCATTTCCATTCGATACCACTTTAGACATAAGCGCAGAATATTCTGTTGAAATATCTTTGTCATCAAAGGTTAATAAAATTTTAAAACCCATCACATCTTCATAGAACTTTACCCAAGTATCCATTTCTCCCCAACCAACATTGCCAACACAATGGTCTACAAATTTTAACCCAATTGGTTTGCTGATGGTATCTTTTGGCGTTGCTTTAAAGCCAGGCATAAACACCCCTTTGTAATTTTTTCTTTCTACAAATGTATGGATGGTATCGCCATAGGTTTTAATAGAAGCAGTTACTATTTCTCCATTTTCATCTTGATGAACCTGAGGCTCGTAAACGCCTACAGCACCGCGTTTGGTTGTTTCTTCGTAAGATTTTCTAGCATCATCCACCCAAAGCGCTAACACTTTTACGCCATCGCCATGTAAATTAATGTGCTTAGAAATTTCACTATTGGGATCGAAAGAAGTAGTAAATACCAATACAATTTTATCTTGTTTTACGGCATAAGAGGCGCGACCTCTCACACCTGTTTCTGGTCCAGCATAAGCAATTAATTCAAATCCAAATGCAGATCTGTAAAAGTAAGCTGCTTGTTTTGCGTTACCAACATAAAATTCAATATAATCGGTACCTAACAAGGGTAAAAAATCTTTAGCCGGATCGTTGTCTTTATGTAATGCAGCGAGTTGATTCGCTTGGTCTATAGTTTCCATTTTATTAATTTTAGGAATAAATTATTCTTGATTTAACCAACTTTTGTAATAGTCTTCATCTTCAATGGCAATAGCATCTTCGGTGAGCATTAATGGTCTAAAAGGGTCTACCATTACGGCTAATTCTTCGGTTGCATCTTTGCCAATGCTTTTTTCAACGGTACCAGGATGTGGCCCATGAGGAATGCCTCCGGGGTGTAAAGTAATTTGCCCTTTTTCCACACTTTTTCTGCTCATGAAATCGCCATCTACATAATACAATACTTCATCCGAATCCACATTGCTATGGTTGTATGGAGCAGGAATAGATTCAGGATGGTAATCAAATTTTCTAGGCACAAAAGAACACACTACAAAATTATGCGCTTCGAACATTTGGTGCACTGGAGGTGGTTGGTGAATGCGACCAGTGATTGGCTCAAAATCGTGAATAGAAATAGCATAAGGAAAATGGTAGCCGTCCCAACCAATAAAGTCGAAAGGATGTGTACCGTAAGTATAAGGATAAATTAATCCTTGTTTCTTAATCAATACTTTGAAATCTCCTTCTTGATCGTGCGTCTCTAAGTTATTTGGCAATTTCATGTCACGCTCACAATAAGGAGAATGTTCCAATAGTTGACCATGATTGTTTCTGTATTTTTTAGGCGTACGAATTGGCGAAAAAGATTCGATGATAAATAGGCGATTGTTTTCGTCGTTAAAATGTATTTGGTAAATAGTACCTCTTGGTATAACGATGTAATCACCGTATTCGAATTTAATTTCGCCGAAGCCTGTTTTCAATACACCCGAGCCTACATGTATAAAAATAATTTCGTCTGCTTGCGAATTTTTGTAAAAATAATCTGTCATGGATTGCTTAGGTGCAGCAAGTGAAATATGCAGATCATCATTTACCAAAACAGGTTTTCTCGATTGTAAATAATCGTTTTCGGGTTTAATTTTAAAGCCAATTAAACTCGTGTGTTTTAAGTGTTTTGCCTTTGCAATTTTTGGTTCTACATTGTAGGGTTCGCCTAAATGCTTTACCAATGTTGGAGGATGGCAATGATATACTGTTGAATATACACTTGAAAAACCTTCAGTCGAAACCAATTCTTCTGCATAAAGTTTTCCGTTGGGCTTGCGAAATACGATGTGTCGTTTTTTCGGGATTTGCCCTAATTGATGATATATAGGCATAATTTTATAAGCTTATTTTGGGTTGAATTTAATAAAAAATGGTGTGAAAAATGCGTATTCTATTAAAAAGAATATTGGGCGAAAACAATTTTAGCAATTAAGGCTTTTCTAAAATTATTTTCTATGTGTTTTTTTGATTGTTTTTGTAATAAAACCACTTCTTTTGGATTAAATATACTACGAAGATAAGCAATCCCTATGGAATTTAAAATATTCCCTTTTATAAGGTGAAATGCTCCTTTTTTTATAGATTTGAATATAATTAAACGATAAGACATGAAACTAGTATCATATCAAACAGAAGGCGTTGCGCAATTAGGCGTTTTTATAAAAGGCCATATATATAATTTACATTCATGCGATAAATTAATTCCGCATACCATGAGCGAATTTTTAGCTGGCGGTGTAGAATTAATGGATAGAGCAAAAGTAATAAATGAAAAAATTATAACTGGCCAATTAGCTGCTAAAGAAGAAGTATTTTTTGAATTACTTGCACCAGTTCCCAATCCAACTTCTTGCAGAGATGGTTATGCATTTCGTCAACATGTGGCTGCAGCTCGCAGAAACAGAGGTGTTCCCATGATTCCCGAATTTGATCAATATCCAATTTTTTATTTTACTAACCACAATGCCATTCAAGGTCCTGGCGAAATAGTTTGTATGCCAGATCATTTTCAAAAATTAGATTTTGAGTTAGAAATTGCCATCGTAATTGGTAAAAAAGGTAGAAATATTTTAGCAAAAGAAGCAGACGAATATATCGCTGGATTTATGATCATGAACGACATGAGTGCAAGAACTTTACAAATGGAAGAAATGCTATTGAATTTGGGACCTGCTAAGGGTAAAGATTTTTCAACAGTTATTGGTCCATGGTTGGTTACACCAGATGAATTAGCGCAACACCTTGTTCCTGCTAAAGCAGGACATGTTGGAAACAATTATAATTTAAGTATGAAATGCTGGGTGAATGGACAAGAAGTTTCGCAAGGTAATGTAGCCGATATGGATTGGACCTTTGCAGAAATTATTGAGCGTTGTGCTTATGGTGTAGATATTTTACCTGGCGATGTAATTGGTTCGGGAACAGTGGGTACAGGTTGCTTTTTAGAATTAAATGGCACCAAATTATTAAACGACCCTAATGCCCAAACACAATGGTTACAAGATGGAGACGTAGTAGAAATGGAAATTGCGGGCTTAGGTATATTAAGCAATACCATCAGAAAAGCAGCTAGCGATTTTTCTATTTTAAAATTGAAAAAATAAGCCCATGATCTCTCATTTATTAGCAGATTTAAGTACAACACAAACGCAGATGATTCTGCAAAATGCAATAGCGCCAAGGCCTATAGCCTTTGTGAGTACGATTGATGAAGCAGGAAATATTAATTTAAGTCCATTTTCTTTTTTCAATATGTTTAGTGCAAATCCGCCGATTGTTATTTTTTCTCCAGCCAAAAGAGTGCGCGATAATACTTCAAAACATACTTTAGAAAATGTATTAGCCATTAAAGAATGCGTCATCAATATGGTGAATTATGATATGGTTCAACAAATGTCTTTGGCCAGTACCGATTACCCTAAAGGCGTGAACGAATTTACCAAAGCGGGTTTTACGGCATTGGCTTCGGATTTAGTGAAACCGCCAAGGGTAAAAGAATCGCCTGTGCAAATGGAATGCAAAGTAAGAGAAGTTATTGCTTTAGGTGATGCGCCAGGTGCAGGAAACTTAGTGATTGCAGAAATTTTAAAAATTCATATTGCCGAAAATATTTTAGACGCGGAAGGTAAAATTGATCCGATTAAAATGGAACAAGTGGCGCGTTTGGGTGGAGATTGGTATTCGAAGATTACACCAGACAGTTTATTTAAAGTCGCAAAGCCTTTAACCACAATGGGTGTAGGGGTTGATGCAATTCCTGAAATTTTCAGAAATGCAAATTTTTTAACAGGCAATCAATTAGGAAAATTAGGAAATGTAGAGCAAGTGCCTACACTTTCAACACAAGAAATTCAATCATTACAAATAAAAGATACTGCAAATTTACAGCAACAAATTAGTCAATTAACAGACAACAATGATTTGATCAATGCCTGGAAATTAATGGTAGCCAATAAAAATTAAACGGTAGTTAGCGCAACAGGAATTATTTTTCCATTGATTAATTTGCCCGCATGCAAGGCAAAATCTGCAATGTATTTTCCCATTTCAAAAGCCATTGCTCCGGCATTAGTACCAGGCATAGCTATTTCCAACATATCGGTTTGAACAGAACCCAAAGCAAGTGCATTTACATGAATACCTTGTTCTTTCAGCTCAAGGGCTAAACTCTCTGTAATACTATGTAGCGCAGATTTGCTGGCGCCATAAGAACTCAGTCCAGCAAACTTTTCGGAACCTTGAAAGCCACTCATGCTGCCTATATTAAGGATATGCGCATCTTTTTCCATCAAAGGCACCATGGCTTGAATCATTTTAACATGACCTAACACATTGGATTCAAACATGGCGTACCAATCTTCGGCACTTTGCTGCATAAAAGGTTTATTAATTAAGGTGCCGGCATTATTGATTAAGATATTTATTTTACCAACTTTTTGTGTTAAAAAGGGAATCAATCCTTGCTCGTAATCACCACTAAAAATATCAAATTGTACAGGTAAAATTTCTGCTGCCGGATTTAGTTGTTTGGCAATGGTGTGTAATCTTTTGAGGTTTTCTAAAGAGCGACCAATGGCAATAATCGTATTGTTTTCGTCTTTAGCTAATTCGAGCGCTGTTTCAAATCCAATACCATTGCTGGCTCCAGTTAGGATGATATTTTTTTTCATCTTGATTTTTTAAACATCATAATCAATCACCACTTTTTCGGTAATTGGATGTGATTGGCAAGTTAAAATATAACCATCTGCTACTTCCTCTTCTGTTAATGCAAAGTTAGCATCCATGATTACTTTACCTTCTAATATCTTTGCTCTACAAGTGCAGCATACCGCGCCTTTGCAAGCAAATGGCACATCTAAATCTGCTTCAATTGCCGCATCTAAAATGGTATTACCATTGCTATTTAAATCTACTGTTGTTTCGTTTCCATCTAAAATGATGGTCACTTTCGCAGTTATATTTGAATTGTTTTCTTCTGCTGCAATGGCATTATTTACAGCTTCTAATACAGCTGTAAAATATTCTAAATGAATTTTATTTTTTTGAATATGGAGAGATAATAATGTTTCTTCTACATTTTTCATCATGGGAGCTGGACCACAAATAAAATACTCATTATCCTGATTTAACCCAACGTAGTTTTCGATAAGTGCAGCAACTTTTTCTGTAGTCATAATTCCTTGATGTAATATTGGAATTGTGGCAAGGGGTTGATCTAAAACTGAGATTACTTTTAATTGTGGATGTTGTGCTGCTAAGTTATCGAGCCCCTCTTGAAAGATGCTTGCAGCCTCGGTTTGGTTGGCATAAAACAAAGTGATATTACTATTGGGTTCTTGTTTTAAAACCGTTTTGATGATAGAATACATTGGTGTAATACCACTACCACCTGCAAAAAGCACAAAGTTTCTTTTTTTATCTGCAGCTAATTCACAATAGAAGCTTCCCATTGGGGTCATCACTTCTATTTGGTCGCCAACTTTTGCTATATCATTTAGATAAGTAGAGCCTTTACCTTGATAAACTTTTTTAGCAGCAATTCTTAATTCGGTATCTGCAACTGGGCTACTGCACAAAGAATAGGAGCGTCTAATTTCTTCCCCATCAACTGTTAATTTTAAGGTCACATATTGACCCTGTTTATAGGTATATTCTTGCTGTAAAGCTGCTGGAATTTGGAATGAAATGCTGACACAATCGGCTGTTTCTTTGCGAATATCATTGATTGTGAGTGTGTGGAATTTTGCCATTTGGATTAATTTGCCGCTAAAATATAAATAAGATCCCTTATTGAACAATTTATCCTGTTTTTTGTTTGCTTTTTACGACCGAAAAGGATGCTTTGATTACCCAAAAAATGTTAAATTTGTATAGTAAAACAGATTCTATGAATAGCTTAAAATTAGATGAAAATCAATTAATCGAAAATTTCGAGGCAAAACTTGCCAAAAATGAAATGATTGAACCAAAAGATTGGATGCCAGCTCAATACCGTAAACATTTAATCCGCCAAATTTCTCAACATGCTCATTCCGAAATTATAGGAATGCAACCAGAAGGAAACTGGATTACGCGTGCACCAAGCATGCGTCGAAAAATGGTTTTGTTGGCAAAAGTTCAAGACGAAGCAGGGCATGGATTATATTTATATTCTGCAGCAGAATCGATGGGAATTAGTAGAGAAGAAATGCTCGAACAATTACATACTGGAGAGGCAAAATATTCAAGTATTTTTAATTACCCAACATTGACTTGGGCAGATATGGGCGCAATAGGATGGTTAGTGGACGGCGCTGCTATTATGAATCAAGTGATGTTGCAAAGAACTTCATATGGTCCTTATGCAAGAGCCATGGTTAGGATTTGCAAAGAAGAAAGTTTTCATCAAAGACAAGGTTATGAAATAATGAATGTGCTTGCTTCAGGTTCTCCGGAGCAAAAAGAAATGGCGCAAGATGCACTCAACAGATGGTGGTGGCCTTCACTCATGATGTTTGGCCCACGCGACGAAGAGTCTCCTAATTCTGCACAAGCTATCAAATGGAAAATAAAAAGAGAAACCAACGATCAATTGCGTCAACGATTTGTAAACCAAACCGTGTCGCAAGTAGAGAAAATTGGATTAGTAGTTCCAGATAAAGCAATCAAATGGAATGAAG